>CADCPT010000308.1 GCA_902803385.1 uncultured Ruminococcus sp. | reverse complement strand
TTTCCGAGCTGTGACTCGACAGTGCCGACGAGTAAATGAACGCTCCTCCGGCTTCATGCCGCCACTTGTTCCATCTGCCTGCCGCCATAGATCCGTCCTTCATGATCAAAAGGCAGAACTGCTCCTCCTTGGGCTTCTTTCTGTCTTTGAAGGACTTAAAGCCTTCAAACTGAACATTGCGGTCACCCTCTTCCTCTTCGCGACCGATGTTTATCCAGTTTACCCCTTCTTTTTCAAGACTATCCGTAAGGTCATAGCGGTCAAGAGAGTGCCATCTTGCCACCTCTTTGGAATCTACCGTATCGGCGGTCCCGCGTAAAAAGTAGCCTGAGGTACTGCCCTTCCCCGACGGATACCAGCCGCCGGCGGTATAATCTCCCGTTTTCAGTTCGATCAGGCAGTATTCTCCGTACTGCGGCATATCATTATCCGTAAACTCATGAAAATCGTTAAAAGACAGTCTCAGGCTCTTATGATCGACATTAAACATAGCAGTGTTCCTCCATAAGTATTTGTAAATTTCCGCCGCATCTGTTTCAGGAAACGGACGGAGTTCAAATAGCCGCTGTACCTTTTCAGGTTACGGTTTAACTACAAGGATCTATAACATATGATACCACTGAACTGTCATATTTTCAATCCGGTAAAGGCGTAATTATCAGAGAAAACCTTTTCCTGTAAATTCAATATGAGCCAATCACTGCTTATCTATCCTCTTCTCAGGCATAAAACACACTCTTGTGATATGATTGCCGCTATAGCTGAGGCTGTCGCATTAACACTGCTACGTCCGCCCGACCGTGCCTTTCGGCGCGACCGGGCTAATAAAAATTTGTTTTTTCAGGGGTGCCAGGAGCGAAGCGCCTGGCACCCCTGAAAAAACACTATAAAAAGTGCGCCGCAAGGTAGGCGCACCCCAAGGGCACTTTCTACGGGCGCACGTGGCTGGTTTCAAGGAGTTGCCGTCAGGATCCTTATTTTGTGATAGTCCCACCTATCCAATCGAACGGAGAGAAGAATGCTTCATTTTCAGTATTGCATCTGACATTAATATCACCGTTTATTGCAGAGGATCTGCAAGGCAAATGAATACTGTTATTGTAGTAAACCTCTTTAAGAAAGGCTCTTTCAAAGAATGTACTGTTCTCAAACTTTACTAAAAGACCGCTTGCAAGTATGGTACTCGGTTTGTGCGGCTGAGTACCGTGCCTTTTTATTTGGGGTAATAATAATCTTGTGGACAAAAACCTGTTAATCTGATAATACTTAATCGAGATGATCATAGATGTTACTTTAAATGACAGTTGTGCTCGTGAGGTGTCGGGAACAAACAGGCTGGCTCAGGCCGTTTTGCAACAACTTGAAATAGTGTTTTATGATGCAAAGCATATATACCAATATACCTGATGAAAATTATTTTCATCCTTTAAAAAAACGCCGATTTTGTTTCGCTTTTGCATCGCTTGTATTGTTATAATCAGACGATATTCATATGAAAGGATCAGTCTTTATGATGATGATCCTCACAGGTAAATTTAAAGGAGGTTACGCGAATGTTTAATGTAAAAGCTAAGGAAGAAAACGGCAGAACTGTTCTGCAGCTTGAGGGCAGACTTGATGTAAATGCTGCAAAGGAAGCCGACAAGACCTTTATGGAAGCAGCCGATGAAGCGGATGATATAATTCTTGACTGTGAAAAACTGGAATATATCGCGAGTGCAGGACAGTCAATATTATCACAGAACCCCTGACGGCAGAGATGGTTTTTCGGGACAGCGGAGTACCCTTTGATCCTCTTGCGGCTGATGATAGCCAGAGCGATAGCACCAAAGCATAAGATACTGATGTTTGACGAGGCGACCAGCGCTCTTGATAACAAAACTCAGAAGCAGGTATGCGAGGCGCTTGACGGTCTTGACTGCACAAGAATGAACAGCTCGTTTTCATCAGCGGTTTTTGCCGTTGATGATGACTGGGGCGATGAATGGGAAACCGAGGAGGTCGCTCCTGTAGTGACAGAAAGCTCAGTTCCGCAGCAGGAATCACAGGTTCAGCCGGATGGTAGTCCTGCCGGTGACGGCAATGATGATACAACCACAGCGAAAACAGGCGAAGCCTCGGCAGTTATTCCTCTGCTTATTGCCGGAACAGGCGCTGCGGCAGCAGTATTCGTATTCTCGCTGAGAAAGCAGAAACAGGACAAAGCCTGACAACATCTGATTCGGTATAGTAAAAAAGATCCCTGAGGCTCCATATGTTGATTTCAACTGGCATTGCGATCAGTTCAACATACTTGCTACCGTTGTCGGAAACGCAAGGCATTTTACAGGCACTGCACATAAGAACGAAATAATACTTTCATGGCTTAAGGTGAATGATACCTATTACACCGATACTGAGAATTTCGGTGCATACAGAACTCTCTATCGGAAAGCCTGAATGTGATGCCGCAGTTACTGTTGAATATGAAGGCAATAAGATAACCCTTGAGATCACAGCTAACGGTATTGTAAGGACAGACGGAAATATCGATATTGATGTTTTCACAAATATTGTTGACGGAAAGATCCTTTTTACCGTACCCTTCGGAAAAGAGTATAAGGTCACTTTGATACCGAAAGAGGATTGTGTTATCAATTCTTCTGTAAGCGAGTATAAAATTGACGGAGAATCTGCCGGAGAAAAGACAGTGGGAGCATCCGGAAGATCCTTTGAAAATATCAGGCTTTCAGCAGGCAAGGAGCTTGTATATACTCTGTCTGACAGAGGAGAAAAGGGTATCGTAAATACGGCGGAATATGATGTTTTGTATGAAGGACCTGTGAATGCTTCTGATGACGATAAAAACTCCAACTCTGATGAGGAAAGCAAGAATACTGAGGATACGAAAAACAATAAAAAAGACAGCACGGATGACAGTATTAAAGATAGTAAGGAAAATTCGCCTTCTGCAGTCGATACAGTAAATACAGGAGATAATTCTTCTTCCGGAGTTATTGTATTCTTAATGATGATTTCCGCTTCCTTTGCAGCATCGTTTGTGCTTGTATCGGGCAAAAACAGAAGCGGCAAAAAGAACAGAAGCTGATGATGGATATGAAATCCAAGAACTTCAACAGACAAAAAATTATTACGATCGTTTCAGGAACAGTGATGGTCGTACTTCTGGTTATTCTGATCGTTGTTATTGTGAGCAGCATCACAGCAAAGCAGGACACCGGGCAAAGCGGCACAGGAACACAGTCATCAGAAAACATATCTTCCAATGAAAGCAGGGAAAAAAGCAAAATAGAAATGCCGATGATCCCTCTTGAATAAAAAACGGAAAACAGCTGCGGAACTCTCCGATAGCTGTTTTTCGGCATATATGGGCATATTCACATTTGTGAATCATAAAGTTGAGCGTTTGTTTGATCGAATATGCTCTGATCATCCAGAGAGGTTGTTTCAGTATCTACCAATGTTCAAAAAAATCAAATATAGCATTCTTTATCATGGTTGACCTCGCTTAAGCAGCAGCCAGTCATCAGGCTACTCACCTTGCGGTACATTATCATTCAGGCTTTTGTTTCGGTAATTCAGATTTGTGCGGAGAGTATAGCCCTGTTCTTCCCAGAAGGCATTTGCCGGATCGTTATCTTTAAATATCAGTCCGAATATTTTTGTAATGCCCTCCTTACGCAGAGCTTCTTCCGCGTTCTGAACAAGTAAATGTGCTATCCCTTGGCGGCGATGATCCGAATGTACGCACAAATGATGAATTATCGCACGCCTTCCGTCATGTCCTGTGAGTATCACACCCACGATCTTCTCCGTATTTTCGTCACTGTTTATATACGCCAAAAAGCAGGTAGTCGGATTGCGTTTCAGGTATTTTTCAATTCCTTCTCTGGTGTCATCAACCGGGTTCAACGCACGCCTTGATTGCTCAGTGCTGTTCCAGAGCTCAAATATCCCATCGTAATCTTCTATGCTGACCGGTCTTATCTCAATTTTCATTTGATCACGCTCATTTCTTTTTTGTATTACTCTCATCGCCGGACACATTCAAATTGATGAGTATTATTCCTGAAAATCAGGTATAAACCCATCTGCAATTCTGTAATCTATCCCTGTGAGCATGAATGACTACTGAAAAAGAATATTCGTCCATTTTGATTTCCTCTTTAATCAATGATTTTTATGATCGAGCCGGGTCTTGGTTCTTCAATAATATTCTGACGGTCATCGTACTCCTTTGAATCGCTGA
>CADCPT010000307.1 GCA_902803385.1 uncultured Ruminococcus sp. | reverse complement strand
AAATTCGCTTGAAAACCGACAGGTTTACGGCGCTCATTTGATACGATCTGACGAAAAATCTGACGGCGCGATATGAGCACTGGATTTGATCAGCGCTTCCTGAAAAACAATTGTTTGTCTGCGAGGGGAGTGCATGCTTTATGTACGACAAAATACTGACCTCGCTTTCCTACGGAATGTTTGCCATCGGCGTAAGGGGAGATAAAGCTCCGAATGCCTGCATAGTCAACACTGTTATGCAGATCTCATCACTGCCAATGACCATAGCAGTCAGTGTGAATCACAACAATTACACTAACGAGTGTATCAAGAAGTACGGTGAGTTTACGGTCAGCGTGCTTTCGGAAAACACATCCGGAACAGCTATAGGCGCTCTGGGCTACACATCGGGAAGGGATACCAACAAGCTTTCCAATGTGCGCTATAAGATGCTGCGTGAGGGCGCTCCTGTAATTCAGGAGGAGATATGCTGCTGGTTTTTCTGTAAGGTAGTCAATACCGTCGAGACGGTAACACATACTATTTTTATTGCCGAACCGAAAGCCGGAAGCGAATCCATAAAGGGAACGCCGATGACCTACGATTACTACCGAAATGTTATAAAGGGCAAATCCCCTAAATATGCTCCGACCTATGTGGAAGAAAAAGAAGCAGAGGCGGAGAAATATGTCTGCACTATCTGCAAATACGAATACAGCGACAGCCTTGTCCCCTTTGACGAGCTGCCTGAGGACTGGATTTGTCCTATCTGCGGCGCACCGAAGTCTGTATTCAAAAAGAAATAGCTCCACACGTGATATTGTAGCATATACTTATTCGTATGTCAAGCATACTTGACAAATTTCAGCTAATACTTGACAAACCATCCCCGGAAAGTGTTTCTGCGATTATTACGGAACGTATTCTGATGCTTTCCGGTTGAATGAAATAATAAAACGGAGATTATAAAAATGACAGTCAGAGAAGTTCAGGACGAAATAATAAGGCTTAAAAAAGAAAATGATTTCTGCATACTGGCTCACAGCTACCAGACGCATGATATCCTTGAGGTCGCGGATTTTTCCGGCGACAGCTATGCGCTCAGCAAGCTTGCAAAAACTGTTCCGAATAAAAACGTGCTGATGTGCGGTGTACGGTTTATGGCAGAGACTGTGAAAATGCTTTCTCCCGAAAAGAGAGTATTTCTTTCAAATTCTATAGCAGGCTGTCCTATGGCGGAGCAGATGAGCAGCGATTATATACGCTCCGTCAAGGAAGAATATCCGGATCACACGGTCGTAGCCTATATCAATACCACCGCCGAGCTGAAGACGGTATGCGATGTCTGCGTCACATCATCCTCAGCGGTGAAAATATGCAGCGCAATTGATAACGACAAGATACTTTTTATCCCCGACTGTAACCTCGGTGCATATGTGCGCGATAAGCTTCCCGGAAAGAGCTTTAAGCTTCTTGACGGAGGCTGTCCGGTGCATGCGGCGATAAAAAGGGAAGAGGTGATACAGGCTAAGGCTCTGCATCCCGACGCACTTTTCCTTGTGCATCCAGAATGTGTTCCCGAGGTATCCTCACTTGCCGATTATGTAGGCTCAACATCAGGTATCATGGATTTTGCAAGAAGCTCTGACGCAGGTGAATTCATTATCGGAACAGAAAACAGCATACTTGAGCACCTGCAGTATGAATGTCCGGATAAGAGATTCTATCCGCTTTCAAAGAGACTGATATGTGAGAATATGAAAGCCACGACCCTTAATGATGTGCTTGACTGCGTAAGATTTGCCGGCGGTGAAGAGATAATAATGGAGCCGGAGCTTATCGAGGCTGCAAGGAAATGCATCGACAAAATGATAGAAATGGGTGGCTGACACAGCGGCAATATGGTTTTTCCTGCAAAAACGGGCTGTTGCCTTTGCTCCCTTCCATCAGCCCGGCACCCCTGAAAAAATAAATTATTATTAGCCCGGTCGCTGCGCAGCAGCGGTCGGGCGCGATATTTATGACATGATTTTAACTATTATTTTATTGCAAAAACAACGTCGTTTGTGGTAGAATAAACAGAGAAAATAAAGGGGGGAGAAGCTTGAAAAAGGATGAGATACTTTCTGTAAAGTCATCGCTCGGAAACAGCAAAAAAAGACCGCCTGAGCGGCGCAGACAGAAAAATGAATTCACCCTTGACGATGACAGTGCATCAAAAAGGCTTAAGACCGCTCTTGTTATCCTTCCGATAGTAATGATTCTGCTGGTTATAGGCGCGCTGATAATCGGGCTGAATCAGTTTTCCTCCATGTTCGATTCAACAATGGGCGAGAGCAGTACAACTTCCGAGCAGAAAAAAACCGATGAATCAAAGCTGCTTGTTGTCGTTTCTCCCGAAAGTCCTCTTTCGTCGGATTTTGAGCTTGCGCTTGTTCCCTTTGAAAGCATTAATGTCGATGAAATACTGGTTCCTGATCTTGAGAATATGCTTAAAGCGGCAAAAAAGGATTCCATGGCTCTGAAATGCGAGGTCGGATACGTTTCTCCGGAGCAGCAGCATCAGCTCTATAATGCCGAGGTCGAAAGACTTATGGCAGAGAAAAACTACGGCCGTTCAAGAGCTATGGAGGAGGCAGAGAAAACTGTCCCCGCAGAAAATCACAGCGAACAGCAGACGGGACTTTGTATAGTGTTTTCTTCCGTCAGATCAGCGGATTTCAAAAGCAGCGACGAATACCACTGGCTTATCACAAACGGTATAAAATACGGCTTCGTGCAGAGATATCCTCAGGGCAAGGAAGGCTCGACAGGATTTGAAGAGAACCCTTCGCTTTTCCGGTATGTCGGAAGGGATAATGCTATGAAGCTGAGAACTATGGACATGTGCCTTGACGAATATGTCAGGTATCTTAATTCCAGATAAAGAAAAGGACAGACGATCTGATGAATTATGAGATCATTTTTTATCACTCAGGCAAAACTGCCGAGCTTGAAAAAATACTTGCCGACGCACTTGAAGGCCTGGGACTGAAGCAGGGCGGAGGCTACGCTGCCGCCGATCCGGAGGAGCTTGCTGCGATCCTTTCCGGTGTGCTGAAAAAGAGAAGGCTTATATTTATTATCGGCGGTCTTGACGGCGGCTGTCAGAGTACGGACGAGATACTGGAAAAGGTTCTTGTGCCCAAGGAGGAGTCAGCACTCAGGGATGTCGTTCTGGGCGGAGAAGGCAGACTAATTTGCTGCAGTAAGCAGACATTGGTAATGCTTCCTGATTCTGCAACAGAGGTCAGGGGGATTCTGCAGAAGCTCAAGGAGCAGCTTGCAGGGATATATGAGCTTGAAGAGGAGGAAAGACCTGTGGCAGAAATAGAAAATGTTGCCGAAGAGCTTGATAAGGAGCTTTCTTCGTCAAGAAGAGAAAGAGTTACCCCTACGGGAATGACGGCAGAAAAAAGAAACCGCAGCCAGCTTGCTGCGCTGAAGGCGACGATAGCCGTTCTGCTTGTTCTTGCAGCGGCGCAGCTTGCCGCAGCGTCATATCTTTTCATAACACAGATGTGAGGATCCAGCCCGACCGCGCCGAAGGCACGGTCGGGCTGTTATTTTTTTTCAGGGAGCTATGAAATAAACCACGGCTCCTTCGCTACACAAAGTGCTCCCGAAGGAAGTGCCCCCCCGGTGCGCCTACCTTGCGGCGCACTTTT
>CADCPT010000306.1 GCA_902803385.1 uncultured Ruminococcus sp. | reverse complement strand
CCCCCCGGTGCGCCTACCTTGCGGCGCACTTTTATTATAGTGTTTTTTCTATTGCAATGACGCTTTCTTACTTTATTGCGTACTGTCTCAAAGTAGTGATCAGACAGAAAACTCCGAGATAATCCTGACGATCTCGTCTGTGTGCATGCCTCTGGAGCCTTTTACAAGTACAGTGCAGCCGGGGCTTATAAGCCCGCGGAGCTTTGCGGCGGCTTCCTCGTTTGTGCCGAAGCTGTATACCTCGCTGCAGCCGCTTGCGGCGGCGCCTTCTGCGGTATGCTTTGAAAGCTCTCCTACGGCAACAAGGGCATCTATCCCTTTTTTTCCTGCATGAGCGCCGACTTTGTAATGCTCTCTTTCAGAAACATCTCCAAGCTCCAGCATATCGGCAAGAACGGCAATGGTCTTGCCTTTTCCGGCAAAGGAGGAAAGAACATCAATCGATACAACAGCAGCGTCGGGGCTTGAATTATAGCTGTCGTCTATGATAGTAAAGCCGCCGGCTTCTTTTATCTGCTGGCGCATGGGTGCGTTTTTGTAGGTCATCAGTCCCTTTGCGATATCTATGCTTTCCATTCCCATAGCCTTGCATACAGCGATCGCTGCAAGGGCATTCATTACAGAATGTGCGCCGAGAGCCGGTATGGTGTATCGTTCCCTGCTATCGCCGCTGCAGCAGGTAAACGTAGTGTTGTACCCTTCGCCTGCTATTTCCGCGGCATAATAATCGTTATCGGAGGAAAGACCGAAGCTGACTGTACGGAATGGCTGCTTCCCGTAAAGAGTGCGCAGAAGCTTATCGTCACCGTTAAGAAACAGTACTCCGCTGCTGTCGAAATGACCGGTTATCTTCAGCTTTTCGGACATTATGTTTTCCTGAGTTTTCAGGTTTTCAATATGTGCAACGCCGATATTTGTCATCACCGCCATAGTCGGACGAGCTATTTCGCACAGCTTTTCCATCTCTCCGAATTGTGACATTCCCATTTCTATAACGGCGGCCTCATGCTCCGGTGAAATATCGAACATGGTTGACGGCATACCTATCTGGCTGTTTTTGTTTCCGCTGGTTTTCATAACGCAGAAGCCGCCCGATAGCGCCGCGGCTATCATTTCCTTAGTGCTGGTCTTGCCGACGCTGCCTGTAACGCCTACAAGGCGCAGGCCTTTGAAACGACTGCGGTAGAATGCTGCCAGCGCCTGAAGGGCAGCAAGTGTATCATCGACCTTTATATATGGCTTTTCCGCTCCCTCGGGTGCGTCGTTCATTGTGAGAGTTGCGGCGCATTTTTCCATACATGCAGGGATGAACTTATGCGCGTCCACCTTTTCGCCGACGAGCGGAACAAAAAGCGACCCTTCTCCGACAGTGCGGCTGTCGTATTGAATATCTGTTATAACTGTATCTTCGTTTCCGCACAGAAGCCTGCCGGAAACAGCATTAACGATCTCTCTGACTTTCAAGCTTTCCACAATATCACACCTTGATCGAATTTATCAGCTTAAACAGGCTTTTACAGCATAAGACATTATCCCCCGATGACAGCTCTTATTACGTCCCGTTCATCGTAATGAGTCTTTACGCCGTTCTTGTCCATATAATCCTCATGTCCCTTTCCGGCAAGAACTACGATATCTCCGCTCTGAGCGTTTTCTATGCACCAGCGGATAGCGTCTGTCCTGTCCGGGATGGTGATGTATTTTCCGTTGCTTTTATTTACGCCTACAACTATGTCCGCAATGATATCGTTAACATCTTCAAAGCGGGAGTTATCCTCTGTTATTACCGAAAGATCGGAAAGCCTGCCGGAAATCTCTCCCATCTCAAAGCGCCTGTCGCGCGGACGGTTGCCGCCTGCGCCGAACAGGGTAACAAGCCTTGAGGGATGGTATTCCCTCAGGGTCGTCAGTATATTTTCCATGCTTACGGCATTGTGGGCATAGTCTATTATCAGCGTATAATCGCCGGGCACCTTGACTATTTCGACTCTACCTTTTACCATAACATGATCAAGTCCGCGGCGGACAGCTTCACCGTCTATGCCAAGCTGAACGCAGGCTTCGCAGAAGGCTATTGCAGCAAGGGCATTGTGGACGGTAAACATTCCGGGAATGGCAACATCGGCGCTGAATACCTCTCCGCCGCCGAGCCTTTTAAGTCCGCTTACATCAAAATGCACACCGAGATAGCCGGGACGGGAAAGAAGCCTTTCGCCTGACGCACGCATATCTGCTTTCTCGCTGCAGCCGTATGTCTGAACGGTGCAGCCGCTGTCCTTTGCCATATACTCCCACGCAGAATCATCAGCATTGAAAAGCCCATGCCTGCAGTGACTGCGGAAAAGCATAGCCTTGCAGTCGCGGTAATCCTCCATTGTGGGATGCTCCACTCCGCCGATATGGTCGTGAGAAAAATTAGTGAAAATACCCCAGTCAAAAACAAAGCCGTCGAGCCGGTGCCATTTAAGTCCGAGGGATGAAGCCTCTATAACACAGCATTTGCACCCCGAGTCTGCCATTTTGCGCAGGGCGGACTGTATTTCGTAGGATTCGGGGGTAGTGTTGTTTGTTTTTATAAGCTCATCGCCGATTATTATTCCGAGAGTGCCGATCGTTCCGGTCTTTATCCCTCCGGCTTCAAGTATTGAGCGGATAAGCGCTGTGGTGGTGGTTTTTCCCTTTGTTCCGGTAATGCCGACGGTGATAAGCTTATCGGCAGGGTGTCCGAAATATGCTGCGGACATTACCGCAAGAGCCGCTCTCGTGTCTTCAACTTTTACAACTGCAGCGCCTTCGGGTACTTCGATATCCTCGCTTATGATAAGAGCGGCGGCACCTGCTGCGGCAGCGTCAGCTGCAAATTTATGGCCATCGACTGCCGAACCCACAAGGCAGACAAAGGCACAGCCCGGAACGACCCTGCGGGAGTCGTATATAACGTCGGTTATCTCTGTTTCGATATCTCCGCTAATAAGAGTGTATTCTGTTTTTTCAAGAAGCTTTTCAAGAGTCATGGTATTACCTCCGGAATAGATCATGAAATAGTTAATATATCAGAATGAATCCTTGTCGTAAAGGAACTTGTAAAAATCTGCATAATCCGTTCTTCTTTCAGAGGTGAACTGTATAGCGTCTCTCGGGTGTTGGTTCAGTCTGCCTGTGAGAAGGTAGGGGATGTCATAGCCCCATACGATGCCATCCTCTTTAAGCGGAAGCATTTCCTTTTCAATGAATTTGAGTATGGGCGTGATATGGTATTTCGGATTTTTAAGGAAGCCTAAAAGCAGCTCTGTCGGGCAGTTTCCTGCTCCGCGGCCCATGCTGAGAACTGTGGAATCAAGATATGAAACGCCCATTGTAAGAGTTTCTATAGTATTTGCAAATGCAAGCTGCTGGTTGTTGTGGGCATGAATGCCTATTTTCTTTCCGTACTTGTCAGCCGTTTCAAGATATTTGGCTGCAAGCCTTCTCATTTGCTCGGGGTAGAGAGAGCCGTAGCTGTCTACGATATATATCTCATCAACGCAGCTCTGACCGATTATCTCAAGACCGTCGTCAAGGTCTGCGTCATTTGACTTAGAAACAGCCATAATGTTTATTGTCGTCTCATAGCCCTTTTTATTGCAGTATTCAACTATTTCAAGAGCCGCCGGGATGGTGTTGATATATGTTGCGACCCTTACCATATCTATGGGGCTGTTTGCCTTGTCGCATATATCTCGGCGGAAATCCGTTCTTCCTACATCAGCCATTACGGATATCTTCAGGTCTGTATCGTTATCTCCGACTATTTCGCGGATAGCGTCATCGTCGCAGAATTTCCACTTTCCGAATTTGCTTTCATCAAACTGATCCCTCGAAGCCTTGTAGCCGAATTCCATATAGTCTATGCCGGCCTTAATATTTGTTCTGTACAGCTCTCTTACAAACTCATCTGTGAACATAAAGCTGTTTACAAGTCCGCCGTCCCTGAGAGTGCAGTCCATTACCTTTATATCCGGTCTGAATGAGACGAGCTCACCTTTTTTCTGCATAATTGATTCCTCCGTTTTCATTATATTCCTTTATAGCGCTCAAAAGCCTTGATAATACTCTGTTTTTTTCCGTGCGCCGTTATATTGTACATTATACAGCAGTTTTTTAAAAAATGCAATACTTGTACGCTTTAAACCGCTAAATTATTTTATAAATATATCATTAATTGTAATTTTGAAAAGAAAAATCCCTTCCGGCGATTGAATAAGGTGTTGTTTTATGATACAATAAGGGGGTCAAAGCTGATTTTTACATTACAGGAGAAGTGAGATAATATGAAACTCGGAATAGTAGGTCTGCCTAACGTAGGCAAAAGTACGCTTTTCAATGCAATAACAAACGCCGGAGCTCAGTCTGCAAACTATCCCTTCTGCACCATAGAGCCGAATGTGGGCGTTGTTGCCGTACCGGATAAAAGACTGGATAAGCTTGCCGAAATGTACGACCCGGAAAAATACACACCGGCGACTATCGAATTTGTTGATATTGCAGGTCTTGTAAAGGGCGCATCAAAGGGAGAAGGTCTGGGAAACAAATTCCTTGCAAACATTAGAGAGGTTGACGCGATAGTTCATGTCGTGCGCTGCTTTGAAAATGACGATATCATCCATGTTGACGGCAGCATCGACCCGAAAAGAGATATTGAAACGATAAACGTAGAGCTTATCCTTTCGGATATCGAAATGCTTGACAGAAGGATAGACAAGACGCAGAAGCTGCTGAAGGGCGACAAGAAATATCAGGCGGAGCTTGACCTTTTCACAAGGGTCAAGGAAGCTCTTGACGAGGGCAAGGCTGCACGCTCAGTTGAATGCAGTGAAGAAGAAGCAGAGCTGCTTGAAAGCGTAGCCCTGCTTACAAATAAACCGATCATTTATGCCGCAAACCTCAGCGACAGCGATTTTGCCGACGGCGAGGTAAAGGACAATAAGTATTTTGATATGGTCAAAGAGATCGCAGACAGCGAGCATGCTGCCGTTCTTCCTATATGCGCCGAGATCGAGGCTGAGATATCCGGAATGGAGCCTGAGGAAAAGGAAATGTTCCTTTCCGAAATGGGACTGCAGCAGTCCGGCCTTGACAGACTTATCACAAAATGCTACGACCTTCTCGGGCTTATCTCCTACCTTACCGCAGGAAAGCAGGAGGTAAGGGCATGGACCATCAAAAAGGGCACAAAGGCTCCTCAGGCGGCAGGCAAGATACATTCCGATTTCGAGCGGGGTTTTATCCGTGCTGAAGTTGTGGCATACGATGAGCTTATGGAATGCGGCTCAATGGCGGCTGCAAAGGAAAAGGGTCTTGTCCGCAGCGAAGGCAAGGAATACGTTATGAAGGACGGAGATATAGTTCTCTTCCGCTTCAACGTATGATGTCCTTATAATTTGAGTAATATTCTCCGGCAAGGTCTTCCTCGTCTTTTAAGACGCGGAAATCCGCAATAAAGAATTCGCGGCCCTGCGAACGAAAATAATAATATGTTACGAGATCGTCCCCGTCTGAGATACTGCTTGTTTCCCAGACGGGCGTTTTTACATCCTTGATGTCAACGCCGGTCTTACTGAAGGGTATCTGTTTGCTTCCGATGAATTCAGCGTCCTCTGCAATGCTTTTGGCAATGTTCTGATAGAATTCGTTAGTCATGTCATCGCTGTTTTTCCACTCCGCTGCCCCTACGGTGCATTTGCCCAGGGTCTCCTTGTTTTCGTCATAGGCATATATTATCGAACCGGAAAGAACGCCTCTGGTGTCATATCTGTGAAAGATCCCGGCAAGCTCAACAGCGGCGTTTTTTGCGCTTTTTTCGTCCTTTGCAGTTATTTCCGGCAGCGGACTCAGCGCATATTCGTTGATAGCAATGGTGCAGCTGCAGCTTTCCTCGATCTGTCTGATCTCAGCGTCCGCTGAGCTGAGGATATATGCGCAGTAGCGGTTGTAGAAGGTATCTGTAGTGCTTTCGGTCTCTCCGAATTTTGAGCCGTCTATAGTTATATCGTTAACGGAGCTTTTTACTTCGTATTCAAAGCCGTATTCTCCGTCCCGGAAGGTGCATATCAGATGACGGTCGTCCGGTTTCTGAGAGCTTACCAGCTCACAGTTCCCGTAGTTCTTTTTCGCATAATCTGCAAGTGATCTTTCGCTTTTCACGCTTGCAATGCACGCACACAGCAACACAGAGCACAAAACGGCGCACAGAACACAAACGAGCTTTTTCATACTTCATCACTCCTTTACCAGATTATACATCATATTCAGAGGTGCTGCAATACTTCCTATATAGTGTTTTTTCTATTGCAATGAAGCCTTCTTACTTTATTGCATACTGTCTCAAAGTAGTGATCAGACGGTAAGCCGTATATTATCGGATATTCAGATGATCCAGAGGCTTGTAAAAAAGAAAATAGTTTTTTCACACCCCCTGGACCTCATCCGTCACGGCTGCGCCGTGCCACCAGCTTTGCATAAGTTCCGTCAACCAATCGTGCTGTGCCTTCGGCTTGCACTCTTGGGGCGTCACTTATTCTCCATAGGAGAAGCTGACTGATGAGGGTAGGCGCACCCCAAGGGCACTTCCTGCGGGCGCACCCCAAGGGCACTTCCTGCGGGCGCACACTCAGGGTACTTCCTTAGGGTTTATGCCGATTAATTATTGATCAGTATTTTTTTCATTGTAGAGAGCGCCGTTTCGCCGGGGCGTATTTCCAGCGAAATGCACGGCTTTGCGCCGATGTCAAGATTTGCTCTTATTCCGCTTTTTCCGGCGGCCTCCATTATCTCCGCAGCGCCCTCGCAGCGTATCTCCGTAAAATACAGCCACACCCTTCCGTCTCGCTCGCGAACGGCATTTACTCCCTTCATCCGCGCCGCAGAGCGCACGAGCGCAACATCGGTCAGACCGAGAACAGTTTTAGGCGGGTCTCCGAAGCGGTCTATAAGCTCGTCTATTACATCGCTTTCGTCCTCCGGCGTTCTTATGTCAGCTATGCGCCTGTACATTTCAAGACGGTGACTCAGCTCGCTTATGTATCCCTCAGGAATGTGCGCTTCGATCTGTATGTCAATAACGCAGTCCTCGCTGCCGGACGGAGCTTTTTCGCCCTTTGCCTCGCTCACTGCTTCGCCGAGAAGCTTCATATACATATCATAGCCTACGTCTGCTATGTGGCCATGCTGCATAGCCCCCAGCATATCTCCGGCACCTCTTATCTCAAGGTCGCGCATGGCTATTTTGAAGCCCGAACCGAATTCCGTAAATTCCCTGATGGCTTCAAGCCTTTTCTGAGATACTTCCGACAGAGCCTTTCCTCGCTGGAAGGTGAAATATGCGTATGCGCGCCTTGCGGAGCGCCCGACCCTGCCTCTCAGCTGATGAAGCTGAGAAAGCCCCATCCTGTCGGCGTTTTCTATAATGAGAGTGTTTGCATTCGGGATATCCACTCCCGTTTCTATTATGGTGGTGCATACAAGAACATTTATCTCCTGTTCAAGCATCCGCCTCCAGACCTCCGAAAGCTCCGCCTCGTTCATTTTTCCGTGGCCGAAGCCGACCTTCGCCTCAGGTATCGACCTCGCTATCTCAGCCGCTCTTTCTTCAATGCCGCTTACGCGGTTGAAAAGATAGAATACCTGTCCTCCGCGCCTGAGCTCCCGGCGGATAGCCTCGTTTACAACGGCGTCGTCAAACTCCAGAACATAGGACTGCACCGGATGCCTGTCCTGAGGAGCTTCCTCTATCGTGGACATATCACGCACCCCCGACATCGCCATATTGAGCGTTCTCGGTATGGGCGTTGCGGAAAGCGTGAGGATATCCACATCCTTGTAGTTTTCCTTGAAATTCTCCTTCTGCTCAACGCCGAAGCGCTGCTCCTCGTCTATTATCACCAGACCGATATCGCGGAATTTTATATCCTTCTGTATGAGCCTGTGTGTGCCCACGACCATATCGACATCGCCGCGCTGCAGCTTATTAATTATTTCCGCCTGCTGCTGCGGCGTGCGGAAGCGCGACAAAAGCTCAACGGTTATAGGATAGCCTTCAAAACGGCGCAGTACCGTCTGATAATGCTGCCAGGCAAGGATGGTGGTTGGGCAGAGCAGGGCGCACTGCTTTCCGTCGGTAACACATTTGAAGGCAGCTCTCAGCGCGACCTCTGTCTTGCCGAAGCCGACATCTCCGCAAAGCAGCCTGTCCATAGGAACAGGGCGCTCCATATCTCCCTTTATTTCATCTATGCAGCGAAGCTGGTCGTCTGTTTCGTCAAATTCAAACTTATGCTCAAAATCCCTCTGCCATTCGTTGTCGCCCGAAAATGCATAGCCCTTTGCCTTCATTCTTTCGGAATACATGCGTATCATTTTCTCAGCTATGTCCTTGACGGAGCCGCGCACACGGCTTTTTGATTTCTGCCATTCATTTCCGCCGAGCTTTGAAAGCCGCACGGCGCTGTCTTCCTTAGGTCCGATATATTTTGCCAGCATATCGAGCTGTGTTACGGGGACAAAAAGGGAATCTCCTCTTGCATACTGAAGGATGATATAGTCTTTTATTACGCCATGTATCTCTTTTTTCTGAACGCCCTCAAACCTTCCTATGCCGTGGGTGCTGTGAACGACATAATCTCCGACGGTAAGGTCTGAAAGACTGAAAAATGCTCCCCGTTTTTTGCGCTTTCTGCTCTTTCTTTCCGAAGACTGCAGCGAATGGGTATGTGCAATAAGGCAAAACTCTGCGCCGGGATATTCCATGCTTGCGGAAAGCGTTCCCGGGGCAATATAGAGCCCCTCTCCCGAAAGCTCGCTGTCAGTGCCGAGAAGAGCCGGCGACCTGCCCTTTTCGATAAGCTCCGCACACAGATTTTCCGCGTTTTTCGCAGTACCTGCAAGAACTATACATGTCTTGTTCGTCGGTCTCAGGCTGTCAAGCTCTTCAAGAAGTACGCTTACGGAGCCGCTCCAAAGCGAAAGCTGCTTTGCAGTGAAATTCACAAGCTCCCTCAGCGGCAGCTCACAGCTTCCTCGCGCAAAATTATCGATAAACACCGTATCCCTTGCGGAAAGGGCTTCAAGCTCATAATCCCATTCCTCAGAAAAAGCTTCCAGCCCCTTGCAGAGAATACCTTCCTTCTTATAATCGGCAAGATCCTCGCTCCACTGGAAAAGTACGCTTTTCATTCTGTCCTTCAGCACCGGCTGCTCGGAAACAAAGACTAACTCGTTATCCGTAAAATAATCAAAAAGCGTTGCAGGCTGCTCATATATCATCGAATAGTATTTATCGATGCTTGTGAGCCTGCCGTCTGCTCTGAGCCTTTCCGCCTCGGAAAGCATTATCTCCTTTGCAAGCGGAGCTGTCTTTCCGCGAAGCGAAGCCGCCTTTTTTTCAATTTTGTCAGCAAGCTTCTCCGGGTCATCGTAAAGCAGCTCGCTCGACGGCGTTATCGTAAAGCTTTCCGCGTCCTGTGTGCGGCGCTGGGTCATAACGTCAAATTCCGAAACGGTATCTACCTCGTCTCCCCAGAATTCGATGCGGTACGGGTTCGGATGGGACGGCATGAATACGTCAAGTATTCCGCCTCTGAGGGAATACTGTCCGCTGCCCTCGACCTGCTCTGCGCGCACGTAGCCGCTGGAAGAAAGGATCCTTACAAGTGTTTCAGGCGATAGCTGCGCTCCGGAGCGCACAACGGCGGTGTTGCTTTCAAGCACCCCGCGCGGTACCGTATACTGCAGCGCTGCGTCGGCACAGGCAACGACCGCGTCGCATTCATTATGAGTAAAGGCGAAAAGCGCCGCAATGCGCTGATGAACAAATTCCGGAGATACTCCCGTTACCTCACGGAAGGTCATATCCCTTGCAGGATAGTAGAATGTGCTGAGCCCCATCGTATTCAGATCGGAGGTAAGCCTTGCCGCTTCCGATTCATCGGCAGCAAGGATGAGAGCGCGTCTTTTCAGCTTTTTGCACATAGTAAAGATGAGGTGCGCCTTGTGTATGCCGGAAAGACCGGTAGCCATTGCCGGTGTTCTTCCGTTTGCTACCGATCTTTCAAGGGTGCGGTATTCTTCTGTTGAATCGAGTATATTTTCAAGAAATTTCATATATTGCCTTTCTTAAACGGAGCTGTGTTTTTCATCGGGATTGTAAAAAAATGTTTTCTTATTATCAGTCACTGTCCGCCCGACCGTGCCTTCGGCGTGACCGGGCTACTAAAAATTTGTTTTTTCAGGGGTGCCGGGCGCGCAGCGCCCGGCACCCCTGAAAAAACACTATGAAAAGTGCGCCGCAAGGTAGGCGCACCCTCAGTGTACTTACGTATTTATTATGAATTGAAAAGGTTCATAGCTCTGTCGGTATTACCGGCAATAATAAGCTCTGCGGCTTCGCATGCCTTGTCTGCCGTTTCCGAGATGAGCCTGTATTCGTCCTCGGTGAATCTTGAAAGCACCCAGTCTGCAAGATCCCATTTTTCCGGCTTGTGTCCGATACCTATCTTTATCCTCGGAAACTGGTCGCTGCCTGAAAGATAGATGATATTTTTCATTCCGTTGTGGCCGCCGTCGCTGCCCTTGCGGCGAATGCGAAGCTTGCCTACATCAAGGGAGATATCGTCGAACATTATCAGCACACGCTCCGGCGGGATCTTGTAGAAGCTCATCGCCTCTGTTACGGCAAGACCGGAATTGTTCATATAGGTAGAAGGCTTCATAAGCAGTACGCGGCTTTCGCCGATCTTGCCTGTTGCGCAGAGGGACTTGAACTTTATCCTGTCTGTTTTCACTCCGAGCCTTTCAGCCATACGGTCTGCCGCGATGAAGCCTGCATTGTGACGGGTATTTTCGTATTTGTTGCCGCTGTTTCCAAGCCCGACGACTATATAGTCAACTCCGCTTGACATCGGCTCTTTTTTCTTAAAAAACATTTATATCTTTCCTTTTCTGATATCATACGTAAGCAGACCCGTCTGTTATTTGAAAACATTCTCATAGAACATAACGGACGCCAGAGAATACACCGATGAGGTGCAGAGAACCATTATTGCGCATACTAACTTCAGGATGGGGAATTTTTCCCTGTTGCTCAGAAGAAGCTGCGCTGCGCGGCCTACAAAGAACGCTCCGATAACTATAAGCGGTGCTGCATAGCGGATATTCATCGTGCAGACCTGCGGGAAGGTTATGCAGAAGGAGTAATATGAAATTATTATCGTAGCATAAACAAGACCGATAAATACCTTGTTTACCCAGCCAAGCTTCTTGTCTGCAATAAAGCAGACTATCATTGAAACAAAGCCGACAGCCGCAGCGGCAACTGCAGCCCAGAACAGAAACTTATCTATCACCGCTACGGAGGGGTAGTTCTTCGCCGTGAAAAGCTCGTCAAACACGGATGTCTTCATTAATCCCACAAGCGGATTGAATTCGTTGTAATCGCAGTCGTAGAATTTGAAGGCATCCGCAACATCGGTGAACTGACTGAAATTGAAATCAAAGAGCCTTGTTGCGACAGGGATATCGCCGACATACTGACCGGATTTTTTAGAAAGCTGCATAACGTAGGTAATAGGGACTCCGTCTTTTATAAGATTACGGATGCCCCACCACATTCCGAGAGGAACGCTTACAAGCAGGAATGAACCGAAGCTCACGGCATATTTCTTGACAGCGGCTGATTTTTTCTCTTCCGCCATAATATCCTGAACCATGGCGGTTATGAAGATAAAGGCTATCGCCGGAGCTACCATCCAGCCCGAAAGCTTTGCCATCATTGCGCAGCCGACGCAAACGGCGATGCACAGTATACGCTTCAGGCTGCGGTTTTTATACCAGTAAAGAGTATTGAGCAAAGCACCAAGCATAAACATTATGCTCATTACGTCATTATTTATGCTGCCGCTGAGAATATAGAAGGTGGGGCAGAAGGCTATTATCGCCGTCGCTCCGCAAAGACCTGCTCCGCGAAGACCGAGAGCTTTGAATATCTTGTATGCAAGCACAAGGCAGACGCAGGAATAGAAAAGCGTCAGTAGCTGTACGTTTTCAAATGCATGATCCTGAGCTATCCCGAGCAGCATCTGGAGCTTTACCCATATTGCCGCTGTTATATGGTGCAGCGGAGGATGATAGAACTGGTATACATTGCGCACATCCATTTCCGGCAGCCTGCCGTTGAAAACGAAATAGGCTATATAACCGACATGACCCTTCATTTTTTCAACGCTTCCGGCGTCGTGCTGCTTTGTACCGATAGTTGTGGTCATAATATATGCGAGCCGCATGAAAAAGCCCGAAGCCATAAGAAGCAGAGCGCCTTTTCTTGCTGTCATGAGCCGTGCAGAGAAAACATATATCGCAGCGACCGCAACAGCGGCAAGACCGCTGTTCAGAATGACCATCTGCGGTTTTCTTGCTATGCTGACCGCATATGCGAATAACAGTCCGAAAACAGCAGATAAAATGACCGATATGGTACAATATGCCTTTTTGCCTGTTGGAGAAAGGTGAGCGGAAATATAGTCGGCTCCGGCAACAGAAAAAAAGAAGAACAAGGCCGCAGGAAGAATAAAAGACATATAGGAAAGCCCCTTGGGCGTGGTAACGGCAGCGCAGAAAAAGCACAGACCTCCGAGAGTAAGAAACGGGTGGGCGCAGAATTCCCGGACGGCCGCCATAGCGATACCTTCGCCCTCATGCCTTGTTCTTGCGGCAGGTCTTTCTGATTTTGCCATACGTTTTGCTTTATACATAATATGCTCCTTTTTGTAGTGCTGAAGGACTGCCGCAGAGCTTTGCGGCGCACATAGATATAGTGTTTTTTCAGAGGTGCCGCGAGCTTTGCTCGCGGCACCTCTGAAAAAACAAGTCTTTAAACAGCTTCATGATACTGTTTTTACAAGCAGAAGATGACCTTCGGATCACTGTTCTGACGACTTTGTTTCGTGGTATTCCTTTTCAGTGTTGACATTCCAGATATCATGCTTATCTGTTTTGCCCTCTTTGATAGCCTCGGCGGCGCGGATAGCGGTAAGCATCGAATGATCCATATTGTTGTAGCGGTGCTGACCGTTTCTGCCCACGCAGTAAAGGTTTTCGTAGCCGTCAAGACAATTTATAAGCTCGTCTATTCTTGAATAGGTATCGAAGTAAGCCGGATAAGCCTTCTTTACTCTTTCCCTGTGGCTGTCAAGAACAGCGTCGGCGCTGATAACGCCCATGGATTCAAGCTCGCTTACGGCAAGCTTGACGCACTGCTCGTCGGTGAGATTCCAGAAATCGTCGCCCTCGTCGCAGAAATATTCCAGACCTATCCAGACGGTGTTTTCGGGATCCTTGACCATATACGGCGACCAGTTGTTGAATATCTGTATCCTTCCGAGCTTAACATCCGGCTCCTGAACATAGATCCAGCAGTCAGGAACGATATTGCCGAGGGTCTTTATGTTCGTCTTGTTTTCGAGGTCAAGCTTGTTTACAAGCAGACCTACAGTAACAAAATCACGGTAGGGCAGACCCTTCGCAACGCTTATCATATCGTCGTTCGGCTTGTCTCCCGTCATACCGCATACAAGATCCTTTACAGGCATTGATGAAATGAAGATATCGCCGCCTATTTTCTTTTCGCCGTCCGGGGTATCGCATACAACAGAGGTTATCCTGCCTTCCTTGCACACTACCTCCTTGACGTTGTGATCCCTGAGAAGAACAGCGCCCTTCTGCTCAGCTACCTTTGCCGCAGTCTCCCAGAGCTGACCGGGACCGTATTTGGGATACCAGAACTGCTCGATAAGGGATGTTTCTACCTCTCTGTTTTTCTTCTTTCCGCCGAATGCCTTGGAGAACATATCCTTCAGCACAGCACGTATCGACAGACCCTTTACTCTCTGAGAGCCCCAGTCGGCAGAGATATCTCTCGGGTGCCTGCCCCACAGCTTTTCGGTATAGCCCTCAAAGAACATGCTGTAAAGCTTTTTGCCGAAGCGGTTGATATAGAAGTTTTCGAGAGAGGTCTCGGGCTTTTTGAACATTGCGGCCTTCAGATAGCTGAAGCCTGCCGCAAGGGTCGTGAAGAAGCCCATATTCTTTATCGTTGCCATCGACATGCTTATGGGATAATCAAAGAATTTTCTTCTGTAGTATATTCTTGATACCCTCGTTCTTACAAGCATAACCCTGTCTTCTTTTTCAGGGTCGGGGCCGCCCTCTGAAAGCGGCTTTTCACGGCCGAGGATCTTGTCGTCGAGCGAGGGTGAGCCCTGCAGGGGCATAAGCTCGCTCCACCAGTTCATTACCTCATCAAAAAAAAAAAAAAAGCGGTGTCCGCCGATATCCATGCGGTTTCCGCCGTAGTGTACTGTCTGAGAAATGCCGCCGATAGCCTTTGTGCCTTCAAGTATCAGCACCTCATATTCACCCTGAGTTTTCAGAAGTTCATTTGCGGCTGTAATGCCGGCAGGACCGGCGCCGATGATAACGATTTTTTTCATCATTAAAAACCTTTCTGTATTCTTTATCCGAGCTTTTCGGTTATTTGCTCAAGTATTTTTGTTTCCGGTTAAGCCTCATGAATTCGCCTTCAACTGTATTAAGGGCGCGTATCTTAGATGCAAAAACAACTCTTTCGCCGTCGTTCAGGCTTATGCCGAACACATTTTCCGCATAGGGAAAATTACGCATAGCGTCAGTTTTCATTTTTATTCTCCGTTTTTTCGTTTTCCGGAGCATTTTCCGGCTCTTCCTCTGTTTTATTGTAAAGCAGGAATTTTCTTGCAAAGAAATTCCACATATAAACAAGAACAACAGCCAGACATTTTCCGATGATATAGTATTTATCCGTCGGGACGAACGGTATCAGCGCGCCGGTCACTATAAAGCCCTCGCCGAAGATACCCTGCATAGAAAAAGGAGCGATTATCAGCTGAGTAAGACCCAGACCGATAACACCGATAACGGCGAAGACGATAAAGTCCATAACGCGATTCTTGACCTTTGCCTTTGAGAACACCCAGAGATTAGAGATTATATAGTTTGCCGTAAGTCCTGCTATAAAAGCAAAGACTGCGGCGATATCCTCCGGAGCGTGAAGAAGCTCCCTTATAAGTATCATAACGGTCATATCGACGACGGTAGCTATTCCGCCGACGAAGAGACTTCTGAAAAACTGTATGAAAGTATTGTTTGTTCCCTCAACAAAGATTTTTTTAAGATTCATATGATCCCTTTCGTTCAAAACCGTCAAATGAAAATACTGCCACAAAGTATATTTTAATTCAAAACGACGGAAATGTCAACATTTTTTAGCGCAGTTCTCTTTGCTTCCGTTCCGTGCGCCTACCCTGCGTCGCACTTTTTATAGTTTTTTTTCAGGGGAGCCAGGCGCTTCGCGCCTGGCTCCCCTGAAAAAACTGATTTACGAAGGTAATAATGCGTGAAATATTGCAGAATAAAAATGCACAGCCGCGGCAATAAGCCTCCGGGTGATAATTCAGAGCGAACGCAGTGAGCAACAGCGCGAATTGACACCGGCGGCACGCCGGCGCACCGGATTCAGCCAAAGGGTCTGCGGATATTTTCACTGATCCGAGTATTTTCAATGAATTATGCTGTTCCTTCGGGGAAATAATATCATCGGGAGATGATATTATGAAAAAGAAAAAACAAAAGCACACTCTTGCCGAGGAAGGCTTCGACCGTATGACCGACTGTGACAAAAACTCCGGAGAATATCTGAGTTTTGCGTCAAACGGTATGACTGATAATGAAAAGATAGACGACAATGCCTATTTTGAAGATTTCATTTCAGAAGACCAGACGGAGTATTGATGAAACCGGCCAAGTGCGCCCGTAGGAAGTGCCCTTGGGGTGCGCCTACCTTGCGGCGCACTTTTTATAATGTTTTTTCAGGGGTGCCAGGCGCTTCGCGCCTGGCACCCCTGAAAAAACTGATT
>CADCPT010000305.1 GCA_902803385.1 uncultured Ruminococcus sp. | reverse complement strand
ATGTATATGAAGTCGTTTTTTCTATTGCAACGACGCTTTCTTACTTTATTGCGTACTGTCTCAAAGTAGTGATTAGATGGTAAGCCGTATTTTAACGGATATTCAGATGATTCAAAAGCTTGTAAAAAAGAAAAAAGTTTTTTCACACCCCCTGAAAAAACACTATAAAATGTGCGCCGCGAGGTAGGCGCACGTTGTTATAGCGAAGGAGCCGTGAATCATTTCACAGCTCCTTAATTGATGCTTTATTCGTTTATTACCTCTTTATAAAGGTTTATATACTCTGTTGCGGATTTAGCCCAGCTGTTGTCGCTCAGCATAGCTCGCCTGACAAGTATCTGCCAGCCGTCGCGCTGCCAGTAGCCTGCAATGGCGCGGCGTATGCAGCCAAGCATATCCATTGCGTCATAATTCGCAAAGGTGAAGCCGTTTCCTTCGCCTGTGCCGCTGTCGTGGATGGAATCCCTCAGACCGCCGACCTCGCGGACTATCGGAATAGTTCCGTAGCGAAGCGCTATCATCTGGGAAAGACCGCACGGCTCAGCCTTGGAAGGCATCAGGAACATATCAGCTCCGGCATATATCTTTCTTGAAAGCTCCGGAATGAATCCGTGACAGGCAACAAGTCTGCCGGGGTATCTGTCCTGCATAGAGCGGAAGAAGCTTTCATACTCCCAGTCGCCTGAGCCGAGGATAACGAACTGTACGTATTCCTCTCTCATCAGCTGATCGAGGGCGTATTTTACAAGGTCAAGACCCTTGTGGGCTACAAGCCTTGTTACCATTGCAATTATCGGTACCTCGGGGTTCTGCTCTAGTCCGAGCCTTTCCTGGAGCTTCTGCTTGTTTATTGCTTTGCCCGAAAGGTCATCGGCGTTGTAATGAGCATAAAGCTGTATATCGGTCGCAGGGTTATAGGAGGTATTGTCAATACCGTTGAGAATGCCCCTTATCTTCCACGAACGAGCATTCAGTATGGGGTCAAGACCATGTGAGAACCACGGGTCGCGTATCTCCCACGCATAGCTAGGGCTTACGGTAGTAACACGGTTTGCTGTTTCGATAGCGCCCTTCATATAGTTGATGTCGTTATCCCAGTCGAGAATCGACCTGCCGTGAGGCGGTATACCAACGACCTCTTCATACAGCTCTGTGCCGTACTGTCCCTGATACTGAATATTATGTATGGTAAATATGGTCTTTATGCCGCTGTACCATTCATTCTGTGCGTAAAACAGGTTGTAATAGGTGGGAACGAGCGCAGTCTGCCAGTCATTACAATGTATGACATCAGGCTTGAAGTCGATATAAGGCAGCATTTCAAGGCAGGCTCTTGAGAAAAAGGCAAACCTTTCTGCATCGTCATAGTGACCGTAAAGCCCCTGGCGCTTGAAATAGTACTGGTTATCCAGAAAATAATAGATAACACCGTTATATCTTGTTTCAAAGATGCCGCAGTATTGTCTTCTCCATGAAACGGGAACCGAAAAGCTCGTTACAAACCGCATGGTGTCCTTAAGAGGCTGTGGTATCTCGTCATACAGAGGCATTACGATGCGGCAGCCGATAAGCCTTTTGCGCAGAGCGTGCGGCAAAGAGCCGGCAACATCTGCCAGTCCGCCGGAAGCGGCAAATGGCTGCGCTTCACTCGCAACAAACAATACTTTCATTTTTACGCACCTCCGTCCGTGTGCTTATACTACGCTTCCCTTGCTGATGTATACAGGATAGGAAAGGAAGCCCATAAGAGTTCTTTCATTCTTGATGACAACGTCCTTATCTACGATAACGTAGCTCAGGCTGCTGTCGGTGCCGATCTTGGTATCCTGCATGATAACGCAGTTGGATACCTTTGTGCCCTTGCCGATATGAACGCCCTTGAAGAGAATGCAGTTTTCGACCTCACCCTCGATGAAGCAGCCGTTGGCGATAAGTGAATTCTTAACGCTTGAGCCGAGGCCGTATTTTGTGGGCATATCGTCTCTGACCTTTGTATAGATCGGACGTGAGCTGTTGAAGAGATCTTCCCTTACTTCCGGATCCATCAGAGCCATATTTGCATTGAAATAATTGCTCATTGATGTGATAACGGGGGAGAAGCCCTTGAATTCATAGCCGTATACGTTCAGGTTCTTGTATTCGCCCTGAATGATATCGCGCTTGAAGTTTAGAGTGTTCTTGCTGATGCACTTGTCGATAAGCTCTATAAGAAGCTCTCTCTTTATGAACATCATATTCATATAGAAGCTGCATGAGCCTGTAACATTGCTGTCAATGAGAACATCTATTACCTTGCCCTTTGTATCGAAGGAGAATACAGCCGGATCGTGAAGCTTTGCCGGGATAACGTCTCTCTTGTAAACGAGGGTGATGTCGGCATTGTTCTCGAGATGCTTGCTGCATACATCCTGGTAGTCTATATTGCAGATGGTATCGCAGTCTGAAATAACTACGTATTCCTCGGTCGAGTTGATAAGGAAGGGTCTGATGCTGTTAAGAGTAGTAACTCTGTTGGAGTATTCGTTGGTGTTGGTAAAGGGAGGAAGCATGAACAGACCGCCCTGTTTTCTGGAAAGATCCCATGCCTTACCTGTTCCGATATGATCCATAATGGACTGGTAGTTGCTCTTTGTGATAACGCCTACCTTGTTGATACCGGAGTTTACCATATTGGAAAGCGGAAAGTCGATAAGTCTGTATTTTCCGCCGAAGGGAACAGCGCCCATAATCCTCACTTCTGTAAGCTCGCTTACGAGATCCTCATGCAGATTGGAGAAGATTATACCCATTATATTGTTTCCACGCATAATTACTTGACCCCCTCTACATTTTCGGATATCATAGCCTTGGGCTCTATCTTTACGCCCTCGCCGATGACCAGATTGTCGCCAATAACGGCAATGCCCCACTGATCTTTGTCAACGATCGTCTCGGGACGTGCGCCGACAACGGCATTCTTGCCGATAACGGTATTTTCGGAAACTATTGCATACTGTACAACAGCGCCTTCTTCAATTACAGAGCCGGGCATGATGATGGAATCCTGAACAACTGCGCCGGGCTTTACAACAACATTGGAGAAGAGAACAGAGAAATCAACAGAGCCGCTTATCGAGCAGCCGTCTGCGATAAGTGAATTCTGTACCTCTGCGCCTTCTGCGATATACTGCGGGGGAACAACGGGGTTCCTTGAATATATCTTCCAGCCCTCTTCCATAAGATCAAGCGGAACATTGGGGTCGAGAAGATCCATATTTGCTTCCCAAAGGGAATCTATGGTTCCGACGTCCTTCCAGTAGCCCTCAAACTCATAAGCGAACATTCTCTGTCCGTCTGCAAGCATCTTCGGGAGGATGTCCTTGCCGAAGTCATGATGTGAGCCTTCTGTTTCTTCATCTTCGATGAGGTATTTTCTCAGCTTGTCCCAGCTGAATACATAGATACCCATCGAAGCATTTGTGCTCTTCGGATGCTCGGGCTTCTCTTCAAACTCATAGATGGAGCCGTCGGGATTGGTGTTCATGATACCGAAACGTGAAGCCTCAGCCATAGGAACATCTATGACTGCTATGGTACAGTCTGCGTTATTAGCCTTATGAGCAGCTATCATAGATGAATAGTCCATTTTGTAGATATGGTCGCCGGAGAGGATGACAACATAATCAGGACGATATCTGTCTATGTATGTGATGTTCTGATAGATAGCATTTGCTGTGCCCGAATACCAGTCTGCGCCCTTTATTTTCTCATAAGGAGAAAGAACGCGTACGCCTGAGCTGTTGCTGTCGAGGTCCCAGGGCTGACCATTGCCTATGTACTCATTGAGTACCAAGGGCTGATACTGTGTGAGCACGCCTACTGCTTCAATACCGGAATTAACGCAGTTTGAAAGCGGAAAGTCGATAATGCGGTATTTACCGCCGAAGGGCACTGCCGGTTTTGCTATTTTCCTGGTCAGTACGCCCAGTCTGCTGCCCTGTCCTCCTGCGAGCAGCATAGCAACTACTTCTTGCTTTGGATACATTGTTGTATTCCCCCTCATCGTTTTCTTTTATTTGTTTATCACATGATCACTGGGTATCTGTCTGTTTTTTTCTGGTAGCTTTTTTCTTTGCGGGTGCCTCTGCGCTGTCTTCCTTGGCATCCTCAGTCTTTGCCTTTTTTGCTGTTTTCTTTGCAGGCTTCTCTCCGTCTGCAAGAGCCTTCGGCTTTTTGCGGATGCACTTGAAGTACATTACAGACATAGGCGGAAGAGTAAGATTGATAGACTGCTCGAAGCCATGCATCGCAACATCCTCGGAAACGATCGCTGTTCCGTTGGAAAGACCCGATCCGCCGAATTCCTTGGCGTCGGTATTGAATACCTCGGCATAAGTGCCTGCAAACGGAACACCGATGCAGTAATTCTCTCTCAGCATCGGCTGGAAATTACATACAACGATTATCTCATTGCCCTTTTTGTCGATCCTGCGGAAGCTTATGCAGCTCTGGGTGTAGTCGTCATTTGATATCCATGAGAAGCCGTCCCAGGAGTAATCGACCTCCCAGAAGGGTGAGTTCTCAAGATAGAAATTGTTGACTGCCTTGAAGAAATTCTTCAGCTCGTTATGAGCCGGGTACTGCAGCAGCAGCCAGTCAAGCTCAGCTGCATAGTCCCACTCCTTGAACTGACCGAATTCTGTGCCCATGAAGGTGAGCTTCTTGCCCGGGTGAGCCATCATATATGCCACGAAGGTCCTGTCGCCGGCAAATTTCTGCTCATATGAGCCGGGCATCTTGTTGATGAGCGATGCCTTGCCGTAAACAACTTCATCGTGGGATATCGGAAGAATGAAATTCTCCGAGAATGCATAGAAGAATGAGAAAGTGAGGTTATCGTGGTTGAACGGACGATAAAGCGGGTCGAGTGAGATGTAATGGAGCATATCGTTCATCCAGCCCATGTTCCACTTGTAGTTGAAGCCGAGACCGCCCGAATATGTGGGACGTGATACCATTGGCCAGGAGGTGGATTCCTCAGCTATCATAAGCACGTCGGGATAATAGTGGAAGGCTGCCTCGTTGAGCTTCTGCAGGAATGCAACAGCCTCAAGGTTCTCCTTGCCGCCGAACTTGTTGGGTATCCATTCGCCGTCACGTCTGCTGTAATCGAGATAGAGCATCGAGGCAACAGCGTCAACGCGGATTCCGTCGATGTGATAAACGTCCATCCAGAATATAGCGCTTGAAACGAGGAAGCTGACTACTTCGTTTCTGCCGTAGTCGAATACGAGGGTGCCCCATTCCTTGTGTTCGCCTTTGCGCCAGTCGGCATATTCATAGCAGGGCGTGCCGTCGTATCTTGCGAGACCGAAGGCATCTCTCGGGAAATGAGCCGGTACCCAGTCCATAATTACATAGATGCCTGCCTGGTGGCATTTGTCTACGAATTCCATGAAATCAAACGGACTGCCGTAGCGTGAGGTAACTGCATAATAACCTGTTACCTGATAACCCCAGGAAGCGTCGAAGGGATATTCAGTCATGGGCATAAGCTCAATGTGAGTATAACCCATATCCTTGACGTAGGGAATAAGCTCATCAGCAAGCTTGCTGTATGAGAAGTAGTTACCGTCGCTGTATTTTCTCCATGAGCCTGCATGCACCTCATAGATATTCATAGGGCTGCTGTAGGATTCATGCTTGTGCTTTGTTTCAGGCCACTTTTCATCGTGCCACTCATAACCGTCAAGGTTAAAGTAAACCGAAGCGTTGTTGGGTCTGGTTTCATAATGATAAGCATAGGGGTCTGACTTCATCACACAGGAGCCGTCCCATATTTCGATAGAATACTTATAGATGGCATGCTCCGGGATAACGTCTGCGATAAAGCATTCCCACACGCCGCCGTCAGAGCATCTGTTCATGGGGTAAGCGTTTCTGTCCCATCCGCAGAAATCACCTACTACTGAAACAGATTTGGCATTAGGTGCCCATGTGCGGAACCAAACGCCCTCTTTGCCAAGAATACCGCCCTTGTGTGCGCCCATATATCTGTACGCATGGTAGTTTTCACCGCTGTGGAACAGTTCAAGCTCCGAGCGTTCATTATTTTCACCGCTTTGCAGCTGCATATACAACAACTCCTTTTTACCATATACTGTAATTACTTATATAATACATTAATTATGGATAAATTTCAAGTGTTTTTGAAACTCTTTTTATGAAAAGTGTGTAAAAACTTAAGTTTTTTATTAAATCGGAGCCAAAACAGCCCCCCAAAGCGCCCTTTATATACATTAACACATAGCTGATGTCGTATTTTCACGGTTTTTGAGGCGGTAAAAAGGCTTCACCGGAGCTTTGTTTTTGTGTCCGCCCGCCCGCGCTTTCAGCGCGACCGGGCTGCTAATAATTTGTTTTTTTGAAAAAACACTGATACAGACGATCAGAACCGAAGCCGACGGTGTTGATTTCGGGATCACAATGTGATAAAATCAAGTAAAACAGTCAGTGCGGAGGTAGCTTATGTATTATGTGATCAACATTTGTCAGCATTTCATTATTAAAAAGATCGCCTCGAAGATAGGCAGCAGGATCGGCAGCTCTGTCGGGGGAAGGATCGGCAGAAGTATCGGAAAGCTTACGTTTGCGCCGCTGCTTCCGCCGCTTGGATCGTGGGTCGGTTCTCACATCGGAAAAAAAGTCGGGCGCTCTGTCGGCGGAAAGCTCGGAGGTTCTGCTGGCGTCAGGGTCGTACTGCGTCTTCTGCCGTAACAACCAGGGAGAGTTTTTTTTCTTTCCCGTCCGCCCGACCGTGCCTTCGGCGCGACCGGGCTGCTGATGATCTGTTTTTTCAGGGGGCTGTGAAATAATTCACGGCTCCTTCGTTATAACGGTGTGCGCCTACCCTGCGGCGCCGGCGTGCCGCCGGTGTCAATTCGCGCTGTCGCTCACTGCGTTCGCTCTGTTATGAGTGTTTCATAGTCAGTCTCCGCGGCGCACTTTTTATAGTGTTTTTTCAGAGGTGCCGCGAGCTTTGCTCGCGGCACCTCTGAAAAACAAGTCTTATACTAATATCCAATAAAACACTTTAATATCTTTGGCGTTAAATTCCGCATAACTTTGTTGTCGTCCTTGCTTGGCGCCAGCCAAGCGGCGTCCTCCGCCTTGTTATGCGAAATTTTCCGCTCAAATCTTTTTAAAGCGT
>CADCPT010000304.1 GCA_902803385.1 uncultured Ruminococcus sp. | reverse complement strand
TTTTGAGTGCCGGTGAGTCGTTAACACCGTCTCCGGTCATTCCTACTACCAGATCAAGCTCCTGAGCAAGACGAACAAGTCTGCTCTTGTCAGACGGAAGCGCACGGGCTACAACGCGCAGCCTCGGAAGAATATCCTTTACTTCATCGTCAGACATTTCGGCAAGCTCCGCAGAAGTTATCGCAATATCTCTTGATGAGACAAGAAGACCGGATTCTCTCGCAATAGCAACTGCTGTTTCTTTTCTGTCGCCGGTGATCATAACGACCTGTATTCCTGCAGCTCTGACTTCGCGGATGGCATCCGCCGCTTCCTTGCGAACATTGTCACGGATACTGAGAACACAAACAAGAGTAAGCTCATTATCGGCATTTTCTCCGTCAGCTTTTGCGACAGCCAGCAAACGCATTGAACGACCAGCCTGCTCATTTATGTAAGTGTTTATATCATTCTTATCCTTGAATTCATGTACCGCGCCTTTTTCATCCAGATATTTACTGCACATTAGAAGTATTTTTTCCGGAGCGCCTTTTATGTATGTCTCTGTTTTGCCGTTATGCTCTACTGTGATAACAGAGCGTTTTCTGACGGAATCAAATGAATCAAAATTCTTTATTTCAACTTCCGGCAGTTTGTTTTCAAATCCTTCATCAATCAGCATGGCCATGAGCGCACGATCCGTATTATTACCGCCGACAACCTTTCCGTCAGATGCAGAAGAAGATGAGTTATGGCCGATTCCGATAAGTACATCCCCGAGGAGCTTTTCGCTCATATCCTTCAGGGCGGAAAAGCTTTTCAGATCACCGGTAGTTACAGATGAAACAGAAAGCTTGCCATCTGTTATCGTACCTGTTTTATCTGTAAAAAGAAGACTCAGGCTTCCGGCAGTTTCAAGACCGTTTATATTGCGCACGAGGACGTTGTCCTTTGCCATTTTCATACTCTGATATGAGAGCAGAACAGACGTGAGCATCGGCAGACCCTCAGGCACGGCACAAACTATAACGGTTATTGCAACAGTTATTGCATCAATAAGCAGGGTTATCCAGCTTGCAGCATCCTCCGGCATATTTCCGGTAAGTATGGTTTTTATAACTATAGCCGCAACGATAAGCAGCGCTCCGGCATAGCCGAAGGTGGATATCTGCTTTGCAAGTTTTGCAAGCTTTATCTGCAGAGGTGTTGCACGCTTGTCTTCCTGAACTTCAAGAGCAAGCTCGCCGAAGAATGTTCTGTCGCCGACAACGCGGACTTCAATATATCCTTCGCCGCCGCATACTACCGTGCCCCTGTACGCATAGCACGGATTCAGAAGATCCATAATATCATAGCTTTCGCCGTCTTTGACGGGTGCTTTGTCCGCCTCTTCGGTCTCGCCGTTGAGAACAGCCTGGTCTACCTTGAGCTCTCCTTCGATGACTTCTCCGTCGGCGGCGATCTTATCGCCTGCCTGAAGATAAAGAACGTCGCCGACAACGACCTCAGAAACAGGGATCTCACAAAGCTTGCCGTCACGAACGACCTTTGCAGTTTCCTTGGCTTCTTCCTCTGCTTTCAGAGCGGATGCCTTGCCCTCCTGTTTATACTGGCTTACAGATGAAACACCATCTGCTATCAGTATCGCGATAAGAACCCCGACAGGCTCATACCATTCCGCCTGACCTATAAAGCACAGCATCACCTGAATAAAAAGCGCCACCATAAGAATTATCAGCATCGGATCGGTAAGACCGAATAGGATCTTTTTCCACAGCGGCTCAGGAGGTATCTGAGTCAATTGGTTTGAACCAAATTGCTTACGACTTTCCTCAGCCTGTTCAGAGGTCAGACCACTGTTTTTCATATGAACACCTTCTGACTATTTAATTAGTTTTCACTAATAAGATTATAAGAAATAAAGAAGATTTTGTCAACTATATCTTATTGCAACAATATAAGCACACTTTTGCCAAAAAACAGCGAAAGGAGGCTGCCGCATTAACACTGACCCATCCGCCCGACCGTGCCTTCGGCGCGACCGAGCTATTTAAAGACTTGTTTTTTCAGAGGTGCCGGGCGCTTTTCTGATTAGCAATGAGAAATGAGCAATTGTTGTTCGCTTTGGCTTTGCCAAAGCGGAATAAAGTGATATAACGCCCCCGTTCGCCTACCTTGCGGCGCACTTTTATTATAGTGTTTTTTCAGAGGTGCCGCGAGCAAAGCTCGCGGCACCTCTGAAAAAACAAGTCTT
>CADCPT010000303.1 GCA_902803385.1 uncultured Ruminococcus sp. | reverse complement strand
CCTCCGTCGCACACAACAAGTACGCCTTTTATCGCCGGCATAAGTTGACCAACGGTCAGTGCTTCTTCCGAGCCGTCTTTTCTTCGGACGACTATGCAGGAGCGCTTTTCAGTGTTTTGCTTGTCGGCGTTTTCATCTGTACCGCTTTTGCGTGTACTCTCTCTTCCGTTCTGGTCGGTATCTGTTGCATATATATTCTGCATAGTTCCGTCGAGCGTTACCATAACTCTTGTCCGACCAACGCCTTGTATGCTTGCAAGCATGTTTCCAAGCTCCTCTGTTATCGCCTCGCGGTATTCCTCAGCATAGGGTCTGTCAGATATCGACGATTCTTTTTTATTCGGGTCCGGCTCAGTGCTTTGCGGATGCAGTGCATTTGAAAGGAAAATAAGAGCTATACCGAGCAGACCGATAAGTACTATTATGCTGACTGCCCTGTCTCCTTCAAGAAAAGAAAAGAGACCTTTTCTGACTTCTTTTTTGCCTTCTTCCTTTTCTGTTTTTTCTTCCAAATCTCTGCCCTCCGTTTCGTCATATATCATATTCTATGCCGGGTGTCCGGAGATAATTACACTATTATTTCAGCCCTTATACCAAGACGGGAAAGCAGCAATTCACAGACCATGGCTTTCTGCTCCATGTATTCTTCATCAAGAGCAAGACAGCAGGAAATATCCGTTATTTCATCGTTTTCGCTGTCTATACTTACACTGCAGCTTTCACATTCGATATTGTTTTCTTTCAGCGTCTTTTTTACAAGTTCAGTAAGACTTTTCTCTGCCGTTTCCTTTTCAAGCATTATGATATCATCACATACTGATACATCGTTTTTATCACATATCTCAAGCTTGCCGAGGGATGAAGCTATGTTAACGACCGGCATTGTCAGTGCGCACAGAACGAAAAGGCCGAAAACAAGATCGGCAGTACGGGAAAGATTCGTCTTTCCGATAAGCATTTTACATATAGCAGCAGCACCGCATGCGGAAATAATTCCTGCCGCCCAGACAGAAGCACCATCCATATTTCCTCCGGAATATTACTTTCCTGCAAGTATTACAGCCGCTGTTGAAATAACAAACAGCGACAGCATACAAAGTATCAGTGCGATAAGCATTCTGATAACGCCTGCTGCAGTCTCTATGGAAGAACCGACATCATCAAGGCAAAGCAGCCTTGCGCATGATGACAGCAAAAACAAAGAAAAGCTCCACATAAGGCATTCCGTCAGCAATGGAAGGACAAGCGCACCGGAAGCAAAGATCACAAGCACACCTGCCCCGGTCTTCAGATGCTCCAGGCTGCCGCCGAAAGCATTAAGTGTCTCACCGAGAGCTCCTCCCACAACCGGAACAAACGAGCTGACTGCAAACCGAAGCGCCTTTTTCCCGACATTATCAAGCGAGCTTGAAACAAGCGTCTGAGCTGAAAGGACTGCGGTAAAAATACCCATTGCAAAGCTCAGCACCCGTACACCGAGCTTATATACAGTCTTGCAAAGAGGAGCAAGCTTTATCCCGGGAGCAACAGAAGCACCCAGAGACAAAGCCAGAAATGTATTGGTGATCGGCACAACGACCTCAGACGCAGCAACAGAAACAACAGAAGCAGCTGTCGTAAGAGAGCTGTAATATGCTGCAGCTGAGGCAGTGCTTCCGCAAAAGGAAAGGATTGACGTCATTACCGGGATATAACAAAGCATAAAGCCGCTGCAGCCCTTCAAAAGCTCTGCGCTCCGTATAACAAGAGAGCAGACAGGGGAAGCTATTACAGTGCAGATACATAGTGAGCCTGTCACCGAGGCAATATCTGACATCGGGCGTCCTCCGACAGACAGGTCAAGACCTCCGGCAAGGGAGCATAAAAGTATGACAGAAAGGCAGACCGTCCCTGCCTGAAAAGGTGAAGCTGCTTTTTTTACTGCAATATCCGTCACGGATGAAAAAACATCGTTCAGGCTTATCGTCCCGAAGCTCCTGCTGTCCTCAGGATCTATTCCGATCGATATCAGTTCTTTTCTCGACTCTTCCGGAAGTGAGGATATTATCCTGTCTGCTCCTATTGCACGGCTTTGACTGATATAGATATCCTCCTGTCCCTCCTCTGCAAAAGCAGTAAAGCCTGCGGCGAAAACAGAGCAGCAAACAGCGACTAAAAGGGCAGAGAGTCTCACAAAAGCCGGGGCAGACGCACAAAAATGAAGTATTCTTTTCGTTTCGTATCATCCTTTTAAATACAGCAGAGATCCGGCAGTTTCAAGTATGGTTTTTATAAGCGGCAGCGCCGCAATTACAATAGCCGTCCTTGCGGCAAGCTCCACTCGCGAAGCAAGAGAGGTATTTCCGCTGTCACGGCACGCATCCGCGGTAAAGCCTGCAAGTGCGCAGATACCTACGGTTTTCAGAAGCACCGCCGCACCCTGCTGTACGCCGGAACCGTCTCCAAACTCGTTCAAAGTGGTTATCAGCGGGGAGAATTCCTCCATAACGGAAACAAGTATCATTATTCCTGCGGCAACGGAAAGCACAAGAGATGTTTCGGGGGAATACTTTTTCAGAGCTGCCGCCGAAAAGGCTGCCAGGGCAGCAATGCCGCAGACAGAAATAAGCTCGCTCAGAAGCCGAACAATGTCTCTATCGTTGTGAAAAGCTCCGATATTTCCTGAACGAGCATAAGGAGCACAACGATAAGACCGGCGAGGGTCGTCATCATAGCCTGTTCCTCACGCCCCGACCGCGAAAGAACAAGGCTCAGCACCGCAACGATAATACCGATAGCTGCGATCTTGAAGATAAATTCAACTCCCGATTCTATCACCCTTCCCGTATCACGCAGGACCTGAAGCAAGCTTTGGCATACACTATATCAGAAGTGCAGCAGCAAGTCCTCCGGCAAATGTTCCGACTATCCTGTACAGCTTTCTTCTTTCTGTTGTCTGCGCCCTTAAAACTTCAAGCCTTTGCGACGTTTTATCTATAAGAAAAGAAAGCCTGCTCTCCTCGCTGCTGCTGTCACCCTCTCCGAAGCCTTTTCCGAAAGAAAGTAAAAGCTCGGTGTCTTCCGGGAAGAACTCACCGCGCATTGCCGAATCACAAACTGCGGTTTTCCAGCATATCTGAGGATCTTTTCCCTGAGCTATCAACGCGGCAAATTCATCGCCGATAGACCCCAGGCTTCCGGAATCACGGCACTGATCGGCTATAACAGCAGTCTCGGCGCTGCAATAATGAACAAGAGAGCGTGCGCGTTCCAGAAACGCTGCATAATCCTCAATCAGATCAGCGCGCCTCTTTTCCCTTGATGACAGCCATAATCCGCACAGTGCGCCGCAGACTATCAGAAGCAGCGCACCCGCCCATTTAAGCGCATACATAGGTTTTCTTCTGCTGAAGGCTGTGGTATTCACTTATCATACCCGGCCTGTCTGCACCGTACAGTATAGCGGCATGCGAAAAGGCTCCTGTTCTGAGCAGCTCACCCGTCTGTTCGCGTGCCATAAGCTGAGAAAAACTGCCGGCATGGATGCTTGCAATAAGATATGCTCCGGCATTTGCTCCGGTGGCTATGGCACGGCAGTCACGGAGATCACCTATCTCGTCGCATATCACTACCTGAGGAGAAAGAGAACGGATAGCCTGTATGATCCCTTCGCTTTTCGGATATCCGATAAGTACGTCACACATACCGAGTTCGTCAGCTCCGCAGTTTCCGGAAAGCTCTCCCCTTTCGTCTATAACGCAGACCTTCAGCGGCGGAGAATACTCCCCGACCGAAAGCGAACGGGCGATATCTCTAAGTATGGTCGTCTTGCCGGATGACGGTGCTCCTGCAAGCATCAGTCCGCTTTTCATCGGCATAAGCTTTGAAAGCAGCGGCTTTGCGGCTCCCCTTATGCTTCTTGCGATACGGAGATTGAGAGATGTGATATCAGTTATGGCCTTTATTATTCCGTCCGTAGCATCGGCTGTGCCGCAAAGCCCGACCCGGCAGCCGCCGCTTGTGACAAAACCGTTTTTTATCTCGTTCTGCCGACTGTAGACCGAATAGCCGCAAAGCCTGCGAAAGCTTTCAAAAATATGGTTTTTTGTGCAGACCATTGCTCTTTCGGGAGAATAGACTGTTTCTCCGCTTCGGCATACATAAAGCATCAGGCTTCCGCAAAAGACAGTAAGCGGTTTTCCGAGGCGAAGCCGTATTTCCTGAGCAGAGCTTTTTTTGCTGTCCGGGATCTTAAGAAGCACTGACGAAAGCTCAGGGCAAAGCAGTCTTGCAGCCTTATCAAAATCGTTTTCCAATTCCATCCCCGTCCTTATTATTGATTTCCGGATCATTAAACTATACGCCTGAGCTCCGGGGATTATTCATAATAGTTTTTCAGAGGAAGCTGTCGCATTAACACTGCCAACGTTCGCCTGCCTTGCGGCGAACGTTTTTATAGTGTTTTTCAGGGGTGCCGGGCGCTTCGCGCCTGACACCCCTGAAAAAATTTTTTTAGCTTGGTCGCGCTGAAGGCGCAGCCGGGCAGACGGGGCAGTGTTAATCCGGCAGCCCCTTTGTTCCGGTCACTACTCAGTCGGCGGCTGAAACCAGCGCCATAGACATTACGCCGATAAAACCACCGACAAAGATACCGATGATAAAATACAGCATATCCTTGACCTCCGACCTGTAGTTACAATATTATATGCAGAACAGGAGAAAAATATGAACGATACGCATGTTTTGATTTATATGTCGCATTTGTGCCGCCGGAACCGTGTACGGAGCCGTGAAAAAATTCACGGCTCCTTCGCTATACAAAGTGCGCCCGAAGGAAGCGCCCCCCTAGTGCGCCTACCTTGCGGTGCACTTTTTTATAGTGTTTTTTTTCAGGGATGCCAGGCGCTTCGCGCCTGACATCCCTGAAAAAAACAAAATTTTAGCAGCCCGGTCGCGCCGAAGGCACGGTCGGGCGGATGGGGCAATGTTAATGCGACAGCCCCCTCTGAAAAAACACTATATCTAAGTGCGATGCAGAGTAGGCGCACCCCGAAGCAATTGCAAAAAAGGGGTAGCAACAGGCAGTTCGGATGTGTTATAATAGAATCAGACTTTATCAAAAAATAAGTCAGCTATAAAACATATCAAGGAGGTAATTGAAATAAAAATCAGGGTTTTATTTACAGGATTATTCGCAGCGGCCATTATTACAGCAACAATGTCAGGCTGCGCAGACTCCGGAACAGCACCGGACAGATCAACAAACAGCGAAACAGTTTCAATAAGCGATGAGGCTTCAGATGCCGGCTCTGTCACTCAGGCGGCAAAGTTTACTATACCCAGAGAACGTCTTGGACAGGAGCCGCAGGATTCACCCGAGTGGGTAACTAAAATAGATGCAGCCGGGGACGCGAAACAGCTGTTTGTCGTTGCCGGCTATGAAAGGTCAACGGCATGGATCTCAATGCATGAAAAGGATGCAGACGGCAACTGGAAAATGATAATGTCAACTCCCGGTTTTGTCGGTAAAGAAGGCCTTGGCAAAACCAAGGAAGGCGATGCAAAAACTCCGGTAGGTACCTTCAGCTTCAACAAGGCTTTTGGTATAGCTGATGATCCCGGGTGTGCCATCACCTATACGAAGGTCAACGAAGACACATACTGGTCGGGCGACAACGATATTCAGTATAATCAGATGGTAAGCATCAAGGATCATCCGGAGCTTAAAACGGACGACAGCGAGCATATCGTTGATTATCAGTATGAATATCAATACTGCCTGAATATCAGCTATAATGAAGAAGGAAAAGCCGGCGCAGGTTCAGCAATTTTCCTGCACTGTCTCGGCGACAGGAAGCCGCGCACCGGCGGATGTGTAGCTATCCCCGAGGAACAGATGTATTTTGTGATGCAGCATGTTGATCCGGAGTGTGTTGTCGTTATCGATTCCATGGATAACTTCGGCGCTGAATTCTAAAACTTTCCGGTATGGTATGATATACTTTTTCATGTTGACAGGAGGATACCGCTAAATGATCGTAAGTGCAAACGGAAGAAACAGCTTCACTGCATCCGACGGAACGATACTGGGTACAGAAAGCCTGAAAAGAGTATCAGAGCTTTATGATCTTGAAGTGCCGGAGGGTGTTACATTTACACTTGAAAAAGGCGTAACAGATGTTGAAGCAGATTTTTTTGACAGATTTCCCACATTGAATATGCTGTACATTTCAGATACAGTTAAAAACATAGCTTTGACGGAAAACGCAAGAAAAGCTTTCAAGAAAAACAGTGTGCTGGTGATCGGCAGCTTTGATACTTATGCAGAACGGTTTGCAAGGGAAAACAAGATCCGTTTCCTTCATTCAGACATCGAGCTTGCCCGCGTAGGAGAATACAGTACCCGTGAAGGCATCGATATTATTACCCTTGAGCTTTTCACAAGCGGAAAAGCCCGGGTAAAACAGGAAAACTACTGTTCCGGCAGTTCCGCCGGAAATAATGGCGGAGGAGAAATGAGTTTTTATCTTCCGAGAGATTTTTATATGACCAATTCGCAGAAGGATATTGCAAAAATGTGTTGGAGAGGCTGTTCAGAAGCAATAATCCATAACAATGCCTTCGGAAAATTTCTTGCCGGAGCATTTAAAAAAAGGGGCTATTATTTTGAATTCTGATAATGCTGATCTCCGATATTACTTGGCAGAAAGCCTTGCAAATCTTTCCGGAGCAAACTACTTGACTGATACTTTGGAGATGATACAATGATCTACACATTGACGCTGAATCCTTCCATCGACTATGTGGTCCGTCTCGACAGCCTTGTCTGCGGAATTACAAATCGTACCACTGCAGAGGAGCACTACATAGGAGGAAAGGGCATCAATGTTTCATGTATTCTTGCTCAGCTTGATATCAAAAGCACTGTACTGGGTTTCACAGCAGGCTTTACGGGTGACGCTATCGAAAAGGGGCTTTGTGAGCAGGGGATCAGAACAGACTTTATCAGGCTGAACGAAGGGATATCAAGGATCAATATAAAAATAAAGGCTGATGATGAAACCGAAATAAACAGTCAGGGACCTCACATCTCGGATGAGGAGCTTGATAAGCTTATTGAAAAAACCGCAATGATCGGCTTAGGCGATACGATAGTAATTGCGGGCAGTATACCCAAGACCGTTCCGGATGACACATATGAAAGGATACTGAAGGGTCTTGAAGGAAAAGGAGTAAGGATAGTTGTGGACGCAACAAAAAATCTCCTGCTCAACTGCCTCAGATACAAGCCTTTCCTTATCAAGCCCAATCGTCAGGAGCTGTCGGAATTATTCGACGCAGAGGTAACAAATGAAATACAGACAGAAAAATACGCAAGGGAACTTATGAAAATGGGCGCAAGGAATGTAATAGTCTCCCTTGGCAAAGAAGGTGCTGTTCTGTTTGCAGAAAACGGAAAGACCTACCATTCCGGCACAGTCAAAGAAAAAGCGATCAATACGGTAGGCTCCGGAGATTCGATGGTAGCCGGCTTTATCGCAGGCTATGATCAGACCGGGGATTACGGATATGCTTTGAAGCTGGGAACAGCCTGCGGAAATGCAACGGCCTTTTTACCCGGGCTTGCGACCAGGGAAAAAATCGAAGAGATCTTAAAAAAACTGTCTTTTTAAGCATTTCTGAGACAGTTTATCCCGACCGCACCTCCGGTGCTGCCGGGATATACAAGAAAGTTTTTTCAGGGGATGATATAATATGAAAGGTATCGGTGTTTCGTCCGGCATCGGAATAGGAAAAGCATTGCTTGTGGAAGATCATTCAATTGAATATACTCCAAAGCAGATCACGGATACGGCGGCGGAAAAAAGCCGCTTCAGAGAAGCCGTGGAAAAGTTCTGCTGCGACACACAAAAGCAGGCCGATGCTCTGAGAAAGACCGCCGGTGACAAGGAAGCTGAGATACTGTCGGGACATATCAGCATTATTAAAGACCCATTCCTGCAGGGAGAAATAGAAAAGCTTATCGACGGCGGTCAGTGCGCCGAGGCAGCCCTTGACAGTATTTGTGATATGTTCATACAGTTATTCTCTGCAACGGATGATGATATGACCATACAAAGAGCAGCCGATGTCAGAGATGTAAGAACAGGAGTACTGGAGATACTTCTCGGGATAAGCGAAGTCAGGCTTCCCGATGCTCCTGCAGGAACGGTCATCTGTGTCAAGGAGTTGACTCCGTCTATGATAGCAGGGATAAATAAGGATAATATTGTCGGTATACTGACAGAAACAGGCAGTACCACCTCTCACAGTGCGATCCTTGCAAGAGTACTTGAGATCCCGGCTGTTATGAGCGTTCCTGATATGATGGCCACAGTCAGAAGCGGAGAACGGGTGATAATAGACGGCAGCAGCGGAGATGTTATCCTCTCCCCCGCTCCTGCACAGTTAAAAGATTATTCTGAAAAGAGAGAAAGGCTTGATCATGAGCGCAGAGAGCTTGAAGGCTTCAGAGGAAAAGCAACAGTTTCTGCTGACGGAACAAAGTATGAGCTGGTGTGCAATATCGGCAAACCTGAGGATGCCGTAAAGGCTCTTGAATTCGACGGCGAGGGCGTTGGTCTTTTCAGAACAGAGTTTCTGTTTATGGATAAGACCTCTGTTCCTACAGAGGATGAGCAGTTCAATGAATACAAAAGAGCTGCGATGATACTCAAAAACAAGCCCCTTATAATAAGGACGCTCGATATCGGCGGAGACAAGGAGCTTTCTTATCTCGGGCTTGAAAAAGAGGACAATTCCTTTATGGGACTGCGCGCAATAAGATACTGCCTGAAAAACCCTGATCTGTTCAGAACACAGCTTCGCGCTATACTCCGGGCAAGCGCATTCGGAAATATCAGCATTATGTTCCCCCTCATCACCTGCGTTGAAGAGATCAGAGAGGGCAAAGCTCTTGTTGAGGAGCTGAAGTCGGAGCTTTCCGCTGAGGGCATAGAATATGATAAAAATATCAAAATCGGCATAATGGCAGAAACAGCGGCCGCAGGCATAACTGCAGATCTGCTTGCAAAGGAATCAGATTTCTTCAGCATCGGCACCAACGATCTGACAGGCTATACAATGGCTGCCGACAGAGGCAACAGCAATGTCTCCTATCTTTATTCCGCTCTGCAGCCCGGCGTTCTGAGGATGATACGTTCGATCATCACAGCAGCAAGGGAGAAGAACATCCCTGTAGGTATGTGCGGTGAGGCAGCAGCCGATCCGATGATGATCCCTCTGCTCATTTCATTCGGTCTGACAGAATTCAGCGTATCCGCTCCGAGCGTTCTCAAAGTAAGAAAATGCATTTCGGAATGGACGAAGGAAAAAGCTGATGAAATAGCTGAAAATGTAATGTCCCTTTCCACTGAAAAGGAGATAAGGGATTATCTGAGCTCAGTCATAAAGACAATATAGAATAAGTGCGCCTGCCTTGCGGCGCACTTAGATATAGTGTTTTTTCAGAGGTGCCGCGAGCAAAGCTCGCGGCACCTCT
>CADCPT010000302.1 GCA_902803385.1 uncultured Ruminococcus sp. | reverse complement strand
TACAATCAAGCTGAACTGCACCAAGACAGTACTTCAGGCAGGCGAGAAATGCGTCTTGAAAGCGACCGTAACAGGCAGTAATAAAAACGTGGTGTGGAGCAGTCAGGATCCTTCCATTGCATCTGTTGACAAAAACGGTGTGGTAACTGGGAAGAAAAAAGGAACCACTTATATCTGTGCAAAGATAGGCTCCAAGACTATAAAATGTAAAGTTACGGTTCAGAAAACATCTGATGCACTGTATGCAATTTACTTCAAATTCCCCACCACGAATTTTAATTCTACAGGAGAAACAATAAATGAAGAAGGAGTACGTATCCAAACAAACAATAACGGAATAATCGAAAAGTGTGCCGCCTATATTTACAGGAGTGGAAACTATTGGCATGTAGTAGAAGCTTTTAAACCATATAAGAATACAGTTACAAGTGCAGAATTATATGCATATGTAGCTTATAACGGGAAAACTGTACGAGATGCTTCATCTTATAGCAGGTTAAATCATTTTTCAATGAAGGCTGATTCCGATGGTATATGGTCATTGTGGGGAACTTATACATCTATATATTATAATGTAACAGACAAAAGCGGGAAAATCGTATCTGATCTTGCTGCTAAAAAATCAAGTTATAACATGAAGATATTTGATAATCTCAATGATATGAAAGCATATTTGAAGAAATAAATCTGGTACTGAAGTTGTTCTTGAATTTATTGCTCATTATTAATGCTATGGCAAAATGACTCATTTAAATTCTAAATATGCAATATTTGAATACAACGGGAAGGAGCGACAAAATTACCAGCAAAGAATTAAAATCCATCCGTCAATCCCTTAATCTTTCAAAAACAGACTTTGCAAAGTCAATTGGCATTGCACCGGTTTTAGAGGGAAAATATGAAAAAGGAACCATAGAAATACCTGAATCAGTAATTCAGGCTGTTAATGAGCTGAAGAATACGCTGGAAAATGAACCTGTACCTGCCATTGAGGAAGATATATCTGTAATAGATGAGACATCGGAGATCGCACCTGCGGCTGAAAAGGATCAATCCGTTTCTGTTATTTCTACAGTCAGGGAAGAAGATACACTTGCTGTCTCTAATGGACCTGATGAAGAAAAGCCCAAGAAACAAGAACGAAAGAAAAAGGAAGCAGTTGATGCTACGGATTTATTACCAGCTGCGATTCCATTTTTCGTCGCACCAATATTTATGACGAATTGTTTGTTTACCACTGGGCTCATTTTTAGGCCAAGAATGAAGATCGGTTTCTTCGGTCCCTGGTTGTAATGTTGAGATTACTTTTGACTGGGTGAAGAGAAGGATCTACACAGAATATACATTTTCTGATATCATTAAAGCACACGGTGAGATTGGTACAATCCCCCTTGTATGAGATACTTATCCTCTTGATAAGAGTTCTTTAAATACTATATTTTCATTCATACAGTATTATCTTTTTTCAGCTTTAATGTCATTAATTATAAACGTAATTGATATTTTGCACATGAATTATCGCTTCAGAGGAGGCCAGCAGTATGATGAAGAATATACGGAAAAAACTTGTAGTACTTACGACAGCGTTCTCACTGCTTTTGTCCAGTACTCCGGCAATGTATGCTGATGAGGTAATAATTGAAGATAATACTGAAACGGAATGGGCAGAAGATCAAAGCTATGCCGAATTTAGCGATAATCAGTCAGATGGCACTGATGAGCAGGATAGTACCGAAATGGCTGAGAATATCGTGGCGATAGATGAAGACAATGGGGATCTGAATGAAGCTGATTTCTCTGGGTCTGATTATTTTGAGGGGTCTGATGCTGTATTCTCAGATATGGCTCTTTCAGGTGATACTGAAATGGCCGAATTGGACAGTGATTTTGATGTGTTAGAAGAATTCGGCGTGGATGATGAAGCCCTGTCGGATGAACAGATTACTCCTGATGATACATCTGTTGTTCCCGATGAAACTATTATAGAAGAATCCTTAACAGAAATCAGCCAAGCCTTTGATGACTATGATCTTACTGAAGTACCTGTAGGTG
>CADCPT010000301.1 GCA_902803385.1 uncultured Ruminococcus sp. | reverse complement strand
GGTCAGGATCCCCCACCGACGCCCGTAGGAGCAAAAGCTCCCCGACGTCTGCCCCAGGCGTCGCTCGCTCCGATCAAGCGAGCTTGTTGGAGCTTTGCTCCTTGTTTAATCAGATTATAAACCATTTTTCAGTAAATTTCAACCGGGTCGGTCATATTTTTTGATACACAGAACAGCTGATAAAATAATCAGCACTTTGATATAGGTAGATCAGTTTATTTTGCATTTTTGATAAACTCAAAATTCTGTACAATATAGATCACACCGGATATAATAGTGAGTATCGCCGATATCCAGAGAAGAACGCTGCCTATGATATAGAATATTCCGCTGAGGGCAGAAATGTCACCAAGTGAAACAAGACCCATATTCCCAAGCTCAAGGATATACTGTAGCAGCAGTATCACAAGGACAGCAATTATCTGACTTACGGTCTTTGCTTTTCCCCATACATTAGCAGCCACTACCTTTCCGCTGCCGGAGGCAACAAGACGCATAGCAGTTACCATAAACTCCCTTGAAATAATTATTATCAGAACTACGGCATTTGTAATACCAAGCTGTACAAAACAGGCAAGCGCTGCAAGCACCATTATCTTATCCGCAAGCGGATCGGCAAACTTGCCGAAATCCGTTATCATATTATGCTTTCTTGCTATCTTGCCGTCAAGATGATCTGTATAGGATGCAGCGGCAAAAATAATAAAGGCGATCAGATAATGATGCGGTATTACAGGCATCAGCATAAAGAAAATGTAAAACGGTACAAGGATTATCCTCAGCATCGTCAGTTTATTCGGTAAATTCATGATATTTCCTTCCCGGTCAGCATTTCTCCCATAAGATCACAGTCAAGGGTATCAACTATTCTTACGGTAACAATGTCGCCTATTCTGACTTTTTCATTTCCGGCAATAAAATACACACGGCAGTCGACCTCGGGAGCATCAGCCTTGCTCCTGCCGTAGAAGCAGCCTGTTTCCCTGTCATAACCCTCGCACAAAACCCTGATATTCCTTCCGATGAGCTTGCCTGCTTCTTCATCCATTATTCTTGCCTGCTGCTCCATAATTATCTCACAGCGGCGGCGCTTAAGATCCTCCGGAAGCTGACCGTCAAGCTTAGCCGCAGGCGTATCTTCTTCCTGAGAAAAAGCAAAGCAGCCAAGACGGTCAAATCGTATTTCCTGAACAAATCCGGAAAGCTCAGCAAACTGCTCCTCGGTCTCTCCCGGGAAGCCTGTCATTACTGTTGTGCGTATCGTAAGCCTAGGAATGCGCTTGCGAAGCTTTTTAACAAGGGCTGTAAGCGACTCCCTGTCGCCATGACGGTTCATTCTTCGCAGCACCTGACCGTTGCAGTGCTGAAGCGGTATATCGATGTATTTCAGTATCTTTTTTTCATTTGCGATCACATCTATCAGTTCGTCCGTGATTCGTTCGGGATAACAATACAGGATACGGAACCATATATCGCCCTCTGTTTTGCAAAGCTCACGCAGAAGCACGGGCAGCATCGAATGTCCGCAAAGATCTTCTCCGTATCTTGAGGTATCCTGAGCTATCAGTATGAACTCCTTTACTCCGTTTGCAGCAAGCTCACGCACTTCATTAAGGATATCGTCCATAGGACGACTGCGGAACGGCCCTCTTATCATAGGTATAGCGCAGTAGGTGCATTTATTGTCGCAGCCTTCGGCGATCTTAATATACGCTGTATAGAATGGTGTTGTACGCACTCTGCCGCCGCAAAGCATCAGATCTTCCTTCGGAGGAAACAGCTCTGTTTTTTTACCTTCAAGTACATCGCGCACAACATCTGCTATCCTGTTATTGCCACCTATACCGACAACGGCATCTATCTCGTATATTTCCTTCATTACCTCGCTGCCGTAACGTTCCGCAAGGCAGCCGGTAACTATTATAGCCTTTATCCTTCCTGATTTTTTCAGGCGTATAAGGTCAAATATCTCGTCGATGCTTTCCTTTTTGGCATCCTCTATAAAGCCGCAGGTATTAACGACTGCAACATCGGCAAAGCGGACATCTCTTACAAGCTCAAAGCCCTCCTGACGAAGAGTATATAGCATCATTTCTGCATCCACTCTGTTTTTTGCGCATCCAAGAGATATCAAACCAATTTTCGTAGGCATAGACTGACCTCCGCAAAATCAATATGTCAGATGATCTGACATTGCATCTTTTATATCATACCATGAAAAGCCCATGCTTTTCAATCCGTTTATTGTTTTCTGCAAACCCTTTTCACTGTCAAGATAACGGGAATACTTTGTATAAAGCAGCGAGCGTATCTGACTGACAGGGTCTGCTTCGTACTCTTCGGTTATCTCTTCGGCAAGCTCCCTGGAGATACCTTTCTTAATAAGCTCAAAAACGACCCGTCTCGCAGGATAATGCTTCTTTTCAAAAAGCTGGCGCGCATACTCACGGGCAAAATCTTCGTCATTTATTAGGCCAAGCTCTTCAAGACGGCATATGGCAGCCTCAGCAGCCTTCTCACCGTAAAGAGCGGCAAGCTTTTCTTCAAGCTCTTTTCTTGTTCTTGCACGGTATTCGATAAGATACATTGCCTTTTCCTTTGCCCTTGCAAGCTTTGAGGCTTCGAGAAGATCAAACAGCTCTTCGTCCGTTATTTCGCTGCCCGTCTTTTTTCCCGATGACATCAGGGTGACGGTGTCTATGCCGGAAACATATTCACCGTCGATAAACAGGGCGCTCATACCCTTTTTTCTTTCTTCGATAGCAGTAATGAGCATATCACTCTACCGTAATATCGATATCAGTGCCGGATACCCTCGATTCAGTTTCGGCGGAAGGCTGTGCAGGGATATCAGCCACCGGCTTTGCTACCGGCTTTTCGTCTTCACCGTCTGCTTTTTTAAGTTTTTTGGACGCCGTGCGGCTGAACGAAAGCTTTTCCCTGTTTTCGATAAGCTCCTGCTCTACCTTTTCAGCAACATCAGGATGAGCAATAAGATAATCCTTTGCATTGTCTCTGCCCTGGCCTATGCGGTCGCTGCCATAAGAGAACCAAGCTCCGCTCTTTTTGATTATATCAAGCTGTACTGCAAGATCAAGAAGCTCGCCTACACGGGAAATTCCTCTGCCGTACATAATATCAAATTCTGCCTCCTTGAACGGAGGAGCTATCTTATTCTTTACTACCTTCGCTCTTGTACGTGAGCCGATTATCTCTCCGCCGGCTTTGAGAGTGTCTATCTTTCTTATATCAATGCGGACGGAAGCGTAGAATTTCAGCGCACGGCCGCCGGGGGTGGTCTCAGGATTACCGAACATAACGCCGACCTTTTCACGAAGCTGGTTGATGAAAATAGCAACACAATTGAGCTTTGAAATAGAACCTGCAAGCTTCCTGAGAGCCTGTGACATAAGCCTTGCCTGAAGTCCGACATGAGCCGCACCCATATCGCCTTCTATCTCAGCCTTGGGGGCAAGAGCAGCAACAGAGTCAACTACGATTATATCAATAGCGCCTGAGCGGACAAGAGCCTCTGCAATCTCAAGAGCATCTTCACCTGTATCAGGCTGAGAAACAAGAAGCTCATCAATATCAACTCCGAGAGCCTTTGCATAAACAGGATCGAGAGCATGCTCAACATCAATAAATGCTGCATAGCCGCCCTTTTTCTGTGCCTCTGCGATACAGTGCAGTGCAAGCGTCGTCTTACCTGACGATTCGGGTCCGAATATCTCGATTATTCTTCCCTTCGGGAGACCGCCGATGCCGAGAGCCATATCAAGTGAGAGCGAGCCTGTCGGTATGGCATCTACCTGCATTGCTGCGTTCTGACCAAGGCGCATGACCGCACCCTTTCCGAACTGTTTTTCTATCTGGTGGAGCGCCGTTTCCAGTGCTTTTTCCTTATCAACTGCCATTTTCATCTGTCCTTTCGAATACTGTTTTTGCTCTTATATTATACAGATCAATCATAATAATTTCAAGTGTGAATTAGAAAACAGAAGGAAATTGTATGCATTTTATTGTACAATGCCTGTAACTGCTCTGTCCAGAAAACCGAGATCCTTTGTAACTCTGAGACCGGTCACTCCGTTGTTTTCAAGCAGCTCACAAACGCTCCCGGACTGTTCCTCACCTATTTCAAGTGCTATTATTCCGCCCTGTTTCAGCTTTCTTACCCAGAGAGATGCAATAGCCCTGTAAAAATCAAGCCCGTCAGCACCGCCGTCAAGAGCCATGGCAGGCTCTGACTGTACCTCTCTCTGAAGCGTCTGCAGCTCCGATGAGGGAATATAAGGCGGATTTGAAATAATAGCATCAAAGCTGCCGTCAGGAAAAATATCGGCACAAGTCAATATATCTTCCTTTACAGCCCGGACATTAGATGCGCCGTTTTTTTCTATATTCCTGCACAGAACGGAAAAAGCCGTTTCGGAAAGCTCTGCTGCTGTTATTTCTGCATCGGGATAATACGCCGACAAGGCAAGGGCAATTGCTCCGCTGCCGCTGCAGAGGTCAATGATCCTGAACGGGCCATGCCGCTTTGCAAGAAGAGCCATACATTCCCTGACGCAGACCTCGGTGTCATCCCGCGGGATAAGCACTCCCTCGCATACATCAAGATCAATTCCCATAAACGACCAGCTTCCGAGAATGTATTGCAGCGGATATCCGCCTGCCCGCTTTTTAGCAGCCTCAATGACTGCCAGTCTTTTACTGTCACTGACGTCATGCGCTTCAGCTGAGGCAAGAGCCATTCTGTTTTCTCCGAGAAAACGCGCAATGAGCTCCCGGGCATCATTTTCCGGGGAATCAACGCCGCCTGAGATGAGAATATCCCTTATTTCAAGATATATCTCTTTTGCCGTCATTTTATAATATCCTCACCGTTTTCGGGGATAACATCCTTCATAGCTTCTATAGCTACCTCTATCATATCATCCTCCGGCTCTTTGGTGGTGATATGCTGCATCCATACTCCCGGAGCAGCAATGATACGGGTCAGGATATTATCATGTCTGCCGCAGAGCCTTATTAGCTCATAGCCTACTCCGACAGTAAGAGGAAGGAGAAGTATTTTTATTGTTGAGCGAAGTATCACGCCGGTAAAGGGTATAAAAAGACCGATAATAATACCGACAATCAGCATAAGCACAAGGAAGCTCGTCCCGCATCGGGGATGGAAGCGGCACTGGCGGCGGACGTTTTCGACCGTAAGGTCAAGTCCGTATTCATAGCAGAAAATAGTTTTATGCTCTGCGCCGTGATACTGAAACACCCTTTTTACATCCTTATTGAGCGTGCAAAGACACATATAGATAAGGAACAGGATAATTCGGATAATGCCCTCAAACACCGAACGCCATATCATAGCGTCATTCAGAAAGGGAAACACACCTGCCGTAAGGTTGAAAAGGAGAGTCGGCAGATAATAGAACACTGCAACAGAAAAGATCACCGCTATTACTGTAGCAATTATCATTATGACCTTTACTGCCTTTTCTCCGAGATGATCGTTCAGCCACTTATCAAACCCCGAAAGCTCTTCTTCGGGAGCTTCTTCACCCTCGAGCGCCTTATCAGCGGATATCATAAGTGCCTTCTCACCTGTAACAAGAGAATCGATCATTGCCGCTACTCCGCGAAGGATCGGCAGCCTCAGCAGTTTATATTTTTTTGTAAGATTAAGAGGCTCAATCTCCTGCATCTCTATCGTGCCGTCGGGTTTGCGAACGGCAATAGTAGATTTCTTAGGCCCTCTCATCATTATTCCTTCCATAAGCGCCTGACCGCCTATAGAGGTTATCAGCTTTGTCTTTTCCTTTTTCATGATTATTCCTTTCAAGCCCCGGAGGATATCACAACTCCTCTGTTTCCTCCGGGAGCTTTTCTACTGTTATAGGTATAGTAACGGTTACGGTAGTACCGACGTTTTCCGTGGAATCAATCTCAAGCGTACCGCCATGGAGACGGACGATCTCATCCGCGACCGCAAGACCTATTCCGGAGCCCCTTACCGTCTGATTTGCCTTATAGAATTTCTGCTTGACCTTCGGAAGATCCTTTGCAGGAATACCGCAGCCGTGGTCTGCGATCGTTATGACAACGTTCATATCTATCTGCTCAACGTTTACGGTCACCTCACCGCCGGAGCTTGAATACTTAAGGGCGTTGTCTATAATATTGATGAATACCTGACGCAAACGGTTTCTGTCGCCTATTATCGGCGGAAGCATATCAGGCTCTTCGTATATGATATTCTTGTTTTCAGAGGCTGCTCTTTCCTTTTGCATATATATGGATTCATCCAGCTCTGCAAGGATATCTATCCTGTCCATGATAAGCACCATTCTGTCCTGCTGTATCCTGGAGAAGTCGAGCACCTCTTCGACAATGCAGTTGAGCCTTTCCGTTTCCTTTATGATTATTCCCATGCCCTTTCGCATGGTTTTTTCATCCTGGAAATTATCGAGCTGCATCGTTTCCGCCCAGCCCTTTATTGCCGTAAGAGGAGTTCTGAGCTCATGAGACACGGAAGAGATAAAATCATTTTTCATCTTATCCGCTGTTCCGAGCTCACCAGCCATATAGTTAATGGTATCGCAGAGGTCACCGATCTCATCATCATAGAATTTGTCTATTCTTGCATTGAAATCGCCCTGCGCGATCCTCTTTGCAGTATCTCCTATCTCACGTACGGGACGTACTATAGAGCGGAGAAAATAGGTACTTGAAATGAATATAAAGAACATTACAAGAATACCTACAAGACATACGGCAGAAATAGCAATAAAGATCTTTCTGTCGGCAGCCTCAAGAGATACTACATATCTTATGGCGCCAACGGGATTTCCGCTTCTGTCGGTTATAACACGTGTGAGAGCCATTACATTCTCTCCAGAGCTGAGCCTGCCATGCCAGTCGGCAAAATGATCGGAGGAAGCTATCGCAGACTGATAGTCGGGCATGCTCTGGTTCTGATCAGGAGTAAAGCCGGTTGAAGTAATAAATGGATGTCCCTTTCCGTCTATTGCCATCAGCTCCATTCGTTCCTTGTCGGGAAAGTTCTCGACGTATTCTCTTGCAGTGTCCGTAAAGGCGTCAGCATCACTGATTATATTCGCAAGCTCACTTGATCTGCCGCTCAGTGTCTGTAAAATACCGTTATAATAGAAACCGCGCACAACAAGCGAAAAAGCAAGTATCAAAACCGTAAGAATTATCAGTATAACACCGAAGCTGTTGAGCACCCAGCGTTTTGTGATACCCTTCAAGGCTTCACCTCCTTTTTAAAGATACTTATGAAATTATTCTGCTTCCCATTTATATCCGAGACCC
>CADCPT010000300.1 GCA_902803385.1 uncultured Ruminococcus sp. | reverse complement strand
TTGTTGATATGTTGCATCCTGCGGCGGATGCTGCGATAATGATTGAAAAAATGATTGATAGTAAATTTCTTAATTTACGCATTTTTTATATCTTCTTTCTGAATAAATTTTTTAAAAACACAGGAACGCCGAGCTATGCTCGGCAAGCGTTCCCAACCCGTATGAATCGTTGATTCGGACGGGTTGAACCTAGAAAATGCATACGAAAAAGGAACTCCGCTTTTAAGTTCTCTGTATGTAAGGGACGTCAGCGTGCGGACGGGAGAATTGATACGTTTGCATATTACAGGACGGACAAGCGTCTGGAAGGTCTCAGTTACCTCCAGTTTTTCATTCAGCCTTACAGCGCCGAATTCTATGATCTCATTGATATTGGAACCAAGCCTTTCGCTGTAGGCACCGTTCCATTCAAGGTCGAAAACAACCAGCTCCATTATCAGCCGCCCTTGCTCTGAGCCTTCATCCTCTGCTCCTTGTTGAGAATGGTCTTTCTCATACGAATGGACTTCGGAGTGACCTCAACAAGCTCATCATCAGCTATGAATTCAAGGCTCTGCTCAAGGCTGAGAATGGTAGGAGGAGTAAGCTTCAGGGCTTCATCAGAGCCTGCCGCACGGGTGTTTGTGATATGCTTCTTCTTGCATACATTTACGGTCATATCCTCATTTTTGGGGTTGGAGCCTACTATCATGCCCTCGTACACCTCAACGCCTGCGCCGATAAAGAGTCTTCCTCTGTCCTGAGCCGCAAACAGACCATATCCGGTCGCTGTGCCTGTTTCATGAGCAATAAGTGAACCTTGAGTGCGGCTTACGATCTCGCCCTTATAGGGCTCATAACCGTCAAAAATGCTGTTCATAATGCCGTTGCCGTTGGTATCTGTAAGGAATTCGGGACGATATCCCATAAGTCCTCTTGAGGGAATACGGAATTCTATATGAGTTATGCCTGATTCCTTGGCATTCATATCAAGAAGCTCTGCCTTTCTGAGACCAAGCTTTTCCATAACAGCGCCGACATACTGCTCAGGTACCTCTATCATAAGAAGCTCCATAGGCTCAGTGAGTACGCCGTTCTCTTCCTTCATAATGACCTTAGGACGTGAGACCTGGAATTCAAAATTCTGGCGGCGCATCTGCTCGATAAGTATCGAAAGATGGAGCTCGCCTCTGCCGGAGACCTTGAAGGTATCGGTCGAATCTGTTTCCTCAACGCGCATTGCGACGTTCGTTTCAACCTCCTTGAAAAGCCTTTCACGGATATTTCTGGAGGTAACGTATTTTCCCTCCTTGCCGGCAAACGGACTGTCATTGACCATAAAGAACATAGAAACAGTCGGCTCATCTATTTTTACGAAGGGAAGCGGCTCGGGATGTTCAAGGTCACAGGCTGTCTCGCCGATATTGAGATCCGTTATACCTGATACTGCAACGATATCTCCGAGTCCGGCAGTCTCTGCCTCTACTCGTTTCAGTCCCTCAAACTGATAAAGCTTTGTTATCCTTGCATTTTTGCAGGTGCCGTCGTTGTGGCAGAGGATAACGCTCTGCCCTACCTTACAGGAGCCGCGCTCGACCCTGCCTATGCCTATCCTGCCGACATAATCATCATAATCTATATTGGAGAAAAGAAGCTGAAGAGGACCGTCGGGATCACCTTCGGGTGCCGGTATCTCTTCAAGTATCTTTTCAAAAAGAGGCTTCATATCGGTACCGGGCTCATGGGGATCGAGAGTTGCATATCCGTCTCTGCCCGAAGCATATACAACAGGAAATTCAAGCTGATCGTCATCTGCGCCGAGTTCAATGAAAAGGTCAAGCACCTCATCCACGACCTCCTCCGGACGAGCGCCGGGACGGTCAATTTTATTTACAACGACCAGGGGCTTTTTACCGAGTCCGAGAGCTTTTTTAAGAACGAATCTGGTCTGCGGCATACAGCCCTCAAAAGCATCGACTAAAAGAAGCACACCGTCCACCATCATAAGAATACGCTCTACCTCGCCGCCGAAATCAGCATGGCCGGGAGTATCGACGATATTGATCTTTGTACCCTTATACATTACCGCTGTATTCTTGGAAAGTATGGTTATTCCTCTTTCTCTTTCAAGATCGTTGGAATCCATTACCCTTTCAGCGACGGCTTCGTTTTCTCTGAAAATTCCGCTCTGGAGAAGAAGCTGATCGACAAGGGTGGTCTTACCGTGGTCAACATGGGCAATAATAGCGATATTCCTCAGGTTTTCTCTTTTTTCCATTTCCTTACCTCTTTTTCGGTCTGTTTGATTTTTCACCCGATAATTATATCACATATTAATGTTTCATACAATATTATTTAGAATTTCTATTATTGCTACAAAAAACAGCAAACCTACAAAAAAATTTTGTCAGTAGTTTTCCGCTATGAGCTAAACCGTTTTTTCAGGAGTGCGCCTTCCCTGCGGCGCCGGCGTGCCGCCGGTGTCGTTTCGCGCCGGCGCTCACTGCGTTCGCTCTGGATCAGCATCCGCAAGCTTATTGACTCGGCTGTAAATTTTCAGCTTGCTGTATTTCGTTCGCCTACCCTGCGGCGCCGGCGTACCGCCGGTGTCGTTTCGCGCCGGCGCTCACTGCGTTCGCTCTGGATCAGCATCCGCAAGCTTATTGCCTCGGCTGTAAATTTTCAGCTTGCTGTATTTCGTTCGCCTACTCTGCGGCGCCGGCGTACCGCCGGTGTCGTTCGCTCTGAACCGGAGGCTAATTGCCGCGGCAACCCTGAAAAAACAGATTTTTAACAGCCCGGTCGTTGCGCAGCAACGGTCGGGCGGGGAGTAAAGAAACACTATAAAATCTGTTCCAGAATAATAAACAAAAGAGCTGTGAAGAACGGAGATCCGCCCTTCACAGCTCTTTTTTGAAAGGAGATTATATAAGGAATATTACTTATTTGCTGATCTTCTTCTGAAAACCATAAGAGCAACTACGATTCCTGCTGCAGCGAGCATAATGAATACGAATACTGTTGTAGCGTCGCCTGTTGCGGGGAGATCTGATGCTGAGCCGTTGTTCTGGCTGTTTTCAGATGTCTGGGACTCTGTCTTGCTCTGATCCTGGCTGGACTGCTCGATCTTGGACTCATCAGTCTTGGATTCAGGCTTGGACTCATCCGGCTTGGATTCGGGCTTGGACTCAGTCTGAGACTGCTCAGGCTCAGATGTCTGCTCTGCCTTCTTTTCTACAAGAACAAGAGCTGAGATCCCGGGGATAGTGATCTTGCCGGAAACCTCTCTCATTATCTCTGTGCCGGCCTTTGTGCCGTCAGCGATAACGCCCCAGTTGCCTTCGGGAAGCTCTACTTCAAGGTCGCTTACGGGGTTGTAGTATACAAGCATATCACCGTCTGCGCTCTTGATGCGGTAAGCTATTGCATAGCCCATGTCTTCCTTCTTTGTGCCGTTCAGAGAGAACTCGATGCTGTTATTAACAGCTTCGGCTGTTGTCATCCTGAACTGAGGATAAGCCTTTCTCATTGCGATAAGACCCTTATAGTAATCATTGACATCGCTGTAGTCTGTGATCATTGAATAGTCAAGCATATTTACTTCGTCGCCTGCGCGAACGCTGTCCTTATGACCGCCCTTTGTTCTGAGGAATTCCTCACCGCCCATCATAAAGGGAATGCCCTGTGCGGTAAATACGATAGCAGCGCCGAGCTTGTTCATCTTGACTCTGTTTTCAAATGAAGTATCCTCGGGTGTGCTTGCGATAAGCTTATCCCATACTGTAAGGTTATCGTGGCAGGACTGATAGTTGATTATCTGTGAAGGAGACGGTGACCATGACTTCGTATAGGTAACACCATCTACTACCTTGCTGGAGTTTTTCGCACCGTTTATGTAGCCGGGAACCTCACTGTCGAACACGCTGCCCTTGATACCGTCGCGGATAGTATCGCTGAAGAAAGCAATACCCGGAAGAGAAGCTGCATTCTTATAGGTAGCCATCTTGTAGCCTTCCTTTGTGGACTTGCTGCCCATATCCCAGCCTTCGCCGTAGAGAAGGATCTCAGGAGAGATCGTATCAGCGTCCTTGCGGATCTGATTCATTGTATCAGCATCGATAATGCCCATAAGGTCAAAACGAACGCCGTCGAGATGATATTCATCGATCCAGTACTTAACGGAATCTGTAATGAACTTGCTTACCATGTTGCGCTCACTTGCAACATCATTGCCGCAGCCTGAGGTATTCTGGCCGGGTCTGTGGTAATAACCGGGAACAAGTCTGTTGTAGCAGTAATCAGTGCTGTATGTATGGTTGTAAACAGCGTCCATGATAACGCCGATGCCTGCATCATGCAGGGCCTTTACCATCTGCTTGTACTCGTTGACTCTTACTGCGCCGTTGTAGGGATCAGTAGAATAAGAGCCTTCGGGTGAATTGTAGTTTACCGGGTCATAGCCCCAGTTGTAATCGTTGGAGATCTCCTCGGACCAACCGAAGTCATATGTCGGGAGAAGGTGAACGGATGTTATGCCAAGTTCCTTGAGATGATCGATACCTGTAGCAGCGCCGCCTTCGGTCTTTGTACCTGTCTCGGTGAAAGCAAGGTACTTGCCCTTGTTAGTGATGCCGCTGTCGGGATCGCTTGAGAAGTCACGAACGCTTACTTCGTAGATAGCCATATCGTTTACAGAAGCGTATGTCTTTCTTGTATCTGCGTTCCAGCCCTCAGGATCGGTGCTGTCGAGATCAAAGATAAGTCCTCTCAGACCGTTTACGCCGACTGATTTAGCATACGGGTCAACGATATCGCGGTCGATAACGCCGCCTTCAAAGGAAGCTGTATAGGTATAATACTTGCCATTCAGATCTTCCTCTACAGTTACTACCCATGTACCGTTGTCGCTGGGAAGCATTCTGTATACAGTGGGTAGATCGTCTTCCTTGACAGTACCCGATTCGTATACATTAAGGTGCATTGTAACGGCTGTAGGAGCCCATACACGGAAGGAAGTTGCTGCCTTGGTATATGTAGCGCCAAGGTCATTGCCTGTGTAGGTGTAAGCATCCTCGAATTCCTTTGTGGAATAGAAATCGGGCATCTTTATGGTTGTGCTTGACAGGCCGAACTGTACCTTGTATCTGCTGTATTTGGGAAGAGGCTCATCAAAAGTGATAGTTGCTGTTGTACCGTCAACAACGATCTCCTTGGAAACGGCTGCAGTGCCTGATGCCTCTGCAAAGCTTGATGTGGGTGCGAAAACGACCTTGAGGTCGCCGCTTTCCATAGAAGCCTTTTCCTCATCTGTGGGAGCCATACCCATCTGGACCGTTACTGTTTTCAGATCATCTGAAACAGAAGCAGCAGTGAGCTTAAGACCCTTGATCGCTTTACTGGTGTCCACGGTGAAGTCATTCAAAGCAGCACCGGAAACTGCTGATACTTCAACAGTACCGCCCACAACATCGCTGATACTGAACTTACGGTCACCATCGGGATCCTTTGTGCCCCAGTCGCCTGCGACCTGACGGATAATAAAACCGATCTCAAGCGCAGCTACCGGAACTTCCAGTATTGCTGTTCCTGTGCTGTCAAACTTAGCTTCCTGACCGCCGCTGGCGTCTGTCCACGAGTAGACATCGCTTTTGCTGTAGTCTCCGTCTGCTCTGCTGTAATGAACGACAAACTCGATCGTTCCCTCCGAGCCGGCATTGGCAACGAAGGACACAGTAAAGCAGCCGATGACCATCATCATCGTGAGAACAACAGCTATGATGCGCTTAGAAACTCTTCTTGCATTCATAGAAATTTCTCCTTTGCTTTTTTCAGCCTTGGATTTACCCACATACTTACGGGCATAGCTGAACTTATACCAATTATAACATTTCAGTGTCACATTTTAAACTCTTTTTTGTTATTTTTATTACGTCGCTGTTTCCAAAAATCTATTTAGTCTTTAGTTGATTTTATACTAAAGCATATTGCTTTACATACCGTTTCAGCCGCCGGACTGTGTTATTCTAAGACTTTTTAGTGTTTTTTCAGCAGCCCGGTAGTGCCGAAGGCGCGGTCGGGCGTAAAAGAAGATCATAAACAGTGAGCTTCACTGATCCTTGTGATCCTTTATCAGCGACAGCTCCTTTCCGCAGTAGGTAAGGATAAGCTTTCCGTTTTCGAGCCTATAAGGAAAAACGAGAATGCCGCAGTCTGCAGAATAGAGTGTGATGCTTTCATCGTCTGCATTGAATCTGCCGCTGATCTCCAGCTCATCACCTCCGGTCTGAAAGCGTATCGAAAGGATCTCTCCTTCAAATGCAAGCGTCAGTGGGTCTGATTGTTCTGTTTTCCAGTTATGCAGTGAAAGCTCTTCCCTGCAGCTTTCCGGGGGTGATGGTATACTGCCGCAGCCGCCGAGGAAACAGCAGGCTGATATGAATATAGCTATTATAGATGTAGGCTTTTTCATTTGACCACCTCGGACACATTATATTCTCCGGAGATTATAATAATTCTATAGTTTTCAGGTCCTTAGTGCGCCTGCCCTGCGGCGCTCTTCTTATAGTGTTTTTTCAGGGGGCTGTGAAATAATTCACGGCTCCTTCGCTATACAAAGTGCGCCCGAAGGAAGTGCCCCCCTGGTGCGCCTACCTTGCGGCGCACTTTTATTATAGTGTTTTTTTCAGAGGTGACGCGAGCAAAGCTCGCGTCACCTCTGAAAAAAACAAGTCTTAAAATAGCCCGGGCGCGCCGAAAGGCGCGGTCAGGCGGATAAAGAAGTGTTGACTCGACTACTCCTTCAAAAACATATAATGCTTTTCGGAATACCGTG
>CADCPT010000299.1 GCA_902803385.1 uncultured Ruminococcus sp. | reverse complement strand
CGATGCCTTTTTCTCATAAGCCCTGAACAAAGCTATGAAGTCATCGCAGGCATTATACAGCGACCTTTCAAAATCGACACCGCTGAATGCCGATAATGCAACAAGTGAAAATAAAAGCTCTCCCGTAATCTTTTCTGTTGCCGAGCTGTCGTCCAATGATACTTCCCTTAATAGTTTAAGCTTTGATTCAGCATCATCAAAAAGTATTTCAGCACTCTCGGGAACAATACCGTTGCGCCTTGCCTTTTTATGCAGCTTTTCAGCACGCATCAAGGAAGGCAACGTTTTTGAAACAGTTTCCAGTGCCTCGGAGGGTGATGTCTGGGAATGCGTCTGCATTTTGATAGCGTCCCAGTTTTTAAGAACCTCATCAGTTGTGTCAGCTTCAACATCACCAAAAACATGGGGATGACGGATGATCATCTTACGACATACTTCATCAGTAACATCATCAATTGTAAAGTTGCCTTTTTCAGTTTCTATTACAGAATGAAAAACAACCTGCAACAAAACATCTCCAAGCTCCTCACGTAAGTGTGCCGTATCTTTTTCGTCGATCGCTTCAACTGCTTCATAGACTTCCTCAAGAAAATCCTTACGAATGCTTTCATGTGTCTGCACTTTATCCCAGGGGCATCCATCAGGAGAGCGAAGAATCCTAACAATTTCAGCAAGATCATTTATATCGTATTTGTTTTTTTCCGGATAATTCAATTCTATCCTCTTTCCTTCACAAAGCAAGAGTAAAACATAACAACCTACTATATTTTACCTTATTAGCTTCCTTTTTTCAAGTATTTTTACAATAAAAGTTCCTTTTGGCATCTGTAAAATATCTTCACGTTTGATTGCCCTTATCAAAAGCAGTACAAAAAAGTATACAACCATAGCTGTAATTATTGCGAGAACGGTCGCAACTCTCTGATAAAAAACAAGATCAAACAAAATCTCTGAGAAATACGCTGCAAAGCCACAGCTGATACCTGCTATAAGAGGTTTTATAAGGATGGAAACAAAATTCGGGATTATCTTCGTTTCACGGCACAGAACAAACATCGCAACAACAGTAACAAAACCGTAGCATACGATTGAACCAACATTGGCACCCTGGATGTTGATCTCAGGTATGCCTACAAGTATATAATTTACCACTATTTTGATTATCATACCTACTGTGTATAGCTTCAAGGGAACATCCATTCTTCCAACTGCCTGAAGCATACTGCAAAGCGGTGTACTTGTTGCGATAAAAATTACTGAAATTCCCATTACAGCAAGCACCTTAGCACCGATCTCGACTTCATTTGCAAGACTCGATCCATTATAAATAAGAGAAAGAAGGGGCTCGGCAAGTACGGAAATGCCGATACCTGACGGAATAGTTACGAGCACTGTAACACGGAGTACTGTTTCCATGCTTTCCTTCATTTTCTGTTTATTACCGCTTGTCCAGGCAGCCGTAACAGATGGCAGAGCTGTGGTGCCGAAAACCTGGGTCATTGCAGTAACAAGCATCATCAAAGTAAGCGCAATACCGTAACAGCCATATAGATAAATATGTGTAGTTCCGTTATTAAGTACCTCATCCGGAATAAGTGAACCGTAGACATTCACCAGTGCGTCCGGAGTGTTTTCCATTATGCTGTATATTCGCCTTTGAACCAGGGTAGAATCCACCATGTCCGCAAGACTCATAACGATAGATCCGAGACCTATCGGAATAGCAGTGCGAACCATAGTCCTTATTATCGTATTGTTACTCTGAGGAGGCGGCGATGATTTCAGATCGGCACGGCTGATACCGTCTCCTCCCCTTTTGTATCTGATAAAAAGATATAGAAATCCAAGAAGGGAACCTAAAGATATTCCCGTGATTGCAGCACCTATAGCAACAGGTACTGCTGCTGACTGAGCGGCAGCCTCAGTGTCACACTTGATGCCAAATACATAACCGCTGTTATAGTAATCGTTCATGGATATCCGCATCGTTATAAAAGATGCAGTGAATCCCAGGAACAGCTTACATGCAGCCTCAATGATCTCCGACACAGCAGTTGGTACCATGTTCCTCATGCCCTCAAAATAACCTCTGTATATGGACATAAGGCATCCGAAGAATATTGTCGGCGACAGACACAAAAGAGCAAAAATAGCATTATCAGCGTTAATAAGCTTTACATATATAAAACTACCGACCACCATAGCAAGAAAGCAAGCAAGTCCGGCAAACACGAAAATGGGAACAGAAAGATGATGTATCTGTTTAACATCACGATATCTCTTTCTTGTTATGCTTTCTGAGACCATTCTCGATATTGCTATCGGGAAACCGGCAGTCGAAAGCATAAACAGAGGATTATACAAAGCATATGCAGAATTGAAAAGACCTGTTCCTACACCACCGTACATGCTTGATAAGAGGATCTTGTATACCATGCCCATAAGCTTGACTATGACGATACTTGAGCCAAGCACCATGGCGCCTTTTAAAAATGACTGTCCTTTGCCCGTATTTTTCTTTGATTTCAATAAGGCACATCCTTTCGGGCAGATTACACAAATGACACAACGAAACGACCGATCAAAAATGCAACTATGCAAGTTTGATCAGCATTTCATTATATTTATTACAAAAGCTCAAGATCAAAGGAGATCATCATCATCAAAATTGTCCTCTGTAAAGTCGATCACATCATCAGGAGACAGAGAATCGATATCTGAAACCGGCAGAGCAAGCTTTTCTCCGCATTTATTACAGAAAAGCGCATTCTTAGGATTATAAGTTCCGCAGTTTTCACACTTGATATTATCCTTCGCAGCCTCTATAAGCTCATTTACAGACTGAAGATGACTCTTGAGTTCACCTATTATCTCAACTATTTCATCATGGCTCTTTTTAAGATCTTTACCGTTAACTTCTTCCTCATAGCATATCCTGCCGAGGATCATATATTTTTGTGAAAGCTCAGACTTAAGATCAGCAGCAGCTATCCTGAGCTTAGAGATATCAATGACCTTACCGGCTTTTTTGCTTACATTGTCAACAGCAGTACGTGCATTGAATACAGCGTCATCAAAAATACTCATAACCAAATCTCCTTTAAAAGCGAATAAATATTATACTTAATTATATCACCTCATGTAAAATTCTTCAAGTCATTTAAAGTATATTTAGTGTTTTTTTATTAAAACAGTCTCAATAAAAACCAAGCAAAAATCAATAATGATAGCATCCGCCGCCAATAAACTCGCGAAGAAGTGAATTATTGGGAATAAGCTCATCATCAATTTCGACAAATCTTTCTATAGACGATCTCAGCTTACAAATATACTCGTACTTAGGATCCAGTGGTGATATCATATCAAAAAGCATCAAAGCAACTTTTTTCATTATACAAGGCTCATAAATAAGCAATGAATTGATCGTGAAATCACCTGAATACCTGAAAGGACGAATATAGCTTTTTTCGCCTTCCACAACAGTATCCCACATAGAAAGCATGTATTCCGGTTCAACTTTTCGGTATTTATAATCTCTTACAAAACGCCGTATGAATCTGATATCTCTGTTTGTAAGTACGTAATCTTCATTATCCTTTATTCCCTGCTTTACGCTTACATAAATCTTCATTACTCTTTCCTTCGGCATTCCCTCGCTGAATATCGGATTAAGAGCATGAATACCCTCCATAATGATCACAGAATTATTGCTGAGCTTTATATCAATAGTCTCATCTGACCTGCTGCTGCAGCTGAAATCATATTTGGGGATAACGCATTCACCGACAGTTGAAAGCTTTTCAATGGAATCTTTTATAAGCGGGATATCAAGAGCTTCAACAGATTCAAAATCAGGCTTTCCGTTTGGAAGTGTTCTTACATAATCCTTTCCAAGATAAAAATTATCCATAGAAATTATCTGAACATCGAATCCCTGGTTGCGAAATTCATCGGCAAGTCTCATAGAACAAGTCGTTTTTCCGCTGCTGGAAGGACCTGAAAGCATTACAACATGCCTGTTTACAGGAACACTGCATATCTGATCAACTATAAGGCGCAGGTCATCCCTGAACACCTTCTCAGCCATAAGAACAAACTCCTTGGGATTTCTTTCGGCCTCCATATTTATCCTGTGAATGTCACAGGCATATCTCCGATAAGTATTAAGATAGTTTATCATAGAATTCGACAACTCCATTCTTACGTTTCAGCATCTCTTCAAAGCCGCTGATGTATTCATATGGATATTTATAGTTAAAAATCCTTATCAGTTCAGTACTGCCGGGGTCTCTTAGTTTTGTAACTGCTCCTGCACCGCACCCAATTACTGTATGTGTTTCATCCATAACATAAATATTATATATTCCCTCATATCCGGGTTTAGACCAACCAACATTTTCAAGATTACCTTCCATTCTTGTCTGTCTGTACAAATAATAAGGGATATATCCGCAGGAAAAAAGCTTTTTCTGAGCAAAGTCGAGCATCTGTCCAGCATATCCGCTTCCTCCTGTTTCAACACCTGAGATATTCAGTCTTGATGATCGTTTCATTGCAAGAGTATGAACGGTAATGCTTTCGGGATCCATTTCACAGATCTTCTCAATAGTATATCTGAAGCTTTCCGGGGTATCTGCAGGGAGTCCGGCGATAAGATCGGTATTGATATGACTGAAGCCCAGATCCCTTGCAAGCTTAAAGGCAGAAATAAACTGTTCAGATGTATGTTTTCTGCCAATGACCTGAAGAACATTATCATTCAGCGTTTGAGGATTGATGCTTATCCTGTCAACTCCGCCGTTAAGTATAGCGCTAAGCTTATCCTCATCAATAGTATCCGGTCTGCCCGCTTCTATTGTAAACTCCCTGCAGGTGCTCATATCAAAACAAGCCATTACTTTTGATATCAATCTGAAAAGCTTGTCAGGATCAAGTGTTGTGGGTGTTCCTCCGCCCACATAAACACTTTCAAGTCTCAGACCATTTTTTCTGACAATTTCTGAAGTATACTCGATTTCTTTCAGCAAAAGATCAAAATACGGTGAGATAAGTTTTTTTGCGCTTTCTATTGTCTGTGAGACGAAAGAACAGTATGAACATCTTGAAGGACAGAATGGAATGGAAATATACAAACTAAATGAATCAGGTCGACTCAACTCAATGATTCGACGTTCGTTTTTTTCCGTAATAGCTGACATTTCAGTTTTTTGTGAGGAAACAAGTAGTTTTTCGGTAAAGTAGTCCTTTGCATATTTCTCCCCGTATTCTTCTCTTAGTTTACGGAAAAGTTTTATAGGACGCACTCCGGTCAGGATACCCCAGGGCTGTGATCTGCCTGAATAATCACATAGTAGTCTGTAAAGACAAACTGCAAGCATCCTTTCCTGTGTTTTTTCGTCAGATTCGCCAGCAGTAAGCTTTTCTTCTGAATACTTCTCAAAATCTCCGATCAGTACGCCTGTGCAAAGTAAGGTATTCCCATCTGGAAGATATGTAACAGTAGTAACAACACAAGGCTTTTCTTTTTGAGCAGTGTATTCTTTTATGATCGGAAGCTTTTCGTTCGGAAAAAACATCCTCACAATATTCTCTGTTTCGTAGACAAACCCATGGTTTTCAATATATATATTCATTCAAGGCATCCCTTATAGCTATATTATTCTTTCTTTCGGTATCAAGATCAGTAGCCGGACCATGTCCGCAGTAGAGAGTCAGGTTACCATTCACATAGACAATCCTCCTTAGTGATGAAAAAATTTCTTTTTCATCACCCGTCGGAAAATCTGTTCTGCCCATCGACCCCTTTAAAAGAGTGTCTCCGGTAAAAAGTGAATCACTTATCCTGCAGCAAATACCGCCCTTTGTATGTCCGGGAGTAGAAATGATCTCTATCTTATTGCTGCCAAAATCAAGTGTATCGTGATCTGATACAGTTATATCGGGCTTAAAATGCTTTACCGGTTCACCGAAAAACACAGACAGATTCAAAACATCGTTTTCCGTAAACTCTTTATCATCCTTGCCGATAACTATTTTTGCAAAAGGATATTTCTCCTTTAGTACAGCAACGTAACCGATATGGTCAAAATGACCATGAGTAAGGATAATATACTTTAACTTTTCAGATCCGAAATCTTCTATACATTTCAGGAGCCTCTCACTTTCATAGCCGGGATCAACAACGAGCGCGGCGGTCTCATCCTGACTTGTCACAAAATAACAATTGGCAGAAAGCTCACCGATAGGGATAGATGTTACATTCAACATTTTGTAAACCTCCGCTATGCAAGTTCATGAGAATTGATAACAACCGTTACCGGACCGTCATTGACAAGCTCGACCTTCATATCCGCGCCGAATTCGCCTGTTTCCACCTTACGAACACCTTTATCTTTCAGCACCTTACAGAAGTATTCATACAGAGGAATAGCTTTCGATGGCGGAGCAGCAGATATGAAATTAGGACGCCTTCCCTTTCTGCAGTCAGCACAAAGAGTAAACTGTGAGACGACAAGAGCTTCCCTGTCGGTATCCAGAAGCGACAGATTCATCTTGTCATTTTCATCTGAAAAGAGTCTGAGCACAGCGATTTTTGATGCAAGCTTTTCTGCATCGATATATTCATCCCCATCTTCAACACCGAGAAGGATCATAAATCCCTCTCCAATAGAACCAACTATTCGCTCATCAACTCTGACAGAGCATTTACTTACTCTTTGTATGACTGCCTTCATAATATGATCTCCTGTTAGTTTCTGCTTATCAGCACGATTCCGTTTATTCCGCTCAAACGGCTGATAACCATTTTAAGATGATTGATACCATTTACGGTTACGCTGACTTCGATCGCAGCCATTCCGTTTTTTGTCTCTCGTGAATTAAGAGTATGTATAAAAATATGCATTGCAGAGAGCTGATTAGTAATATCTGCAAGCAAACCGGTCCGGTCTGTAGCTGAAATATTAAGCGTAGCCTGAAATGTTTCGTTGACAATATTATCAGCCCACTCTGCTCTGACCCATCGATCCGGCTCAGGTGCCATGCTGATCTCTTTAGGAACATTTGAGCAGCTTCTTTTATGAATGGATACGCCGTATCCTCTGGTAATGAATCCGATTATCTCATCCCCAGGAAGAGGATTACAGCATCTTGAATACTTAACAAGACAATCATCTATACCTTCTATATTTACTCCGCTGCTGACTTTTCTCTTTGGTACAGGTTCATTAATAACAACGGGAGCAGGTTCGGGAATAGTGTATTTTTTGAAGTAATCCTCCTTTATCTTCGGTAAGATCCTCCATAACTGAATACCTCCGTATCCGATAGAGGCATAAAAATCTTCAAGTGTATTGCAGTTCTGACGATGCATAACATCTGTAAGAAAATCAGGTAATTCTTTTTCAGGAACATTGATATTCAAGCGCTTGAATTCAGCTTCGATCTGAGCCTTACCTTCTATAATGTTTTCGTCACGCTTTTCACGCTTGAACCATAGTCTGATTTTACTCCTTGCTTCACTTGTTTTGACAATATTCAGCCAGTCTCTCTTCGGACCTCCGCTTTCTTTTGTTGTCATTATTTCAACGATCTCGCCTGTTCTGACTTTATAGTCGATAGGTACGATCCTCTTGTCAACTTTTGCTCCTACCATTCTGTTTCCGACTTCGCTGTGGATAGCATATGCAACGTCAATTGCTGTAGCACCGGCAGGAAGATTGATCACATCGCCCTTTGGAGTAAATACAAAAACTTCTTCGGGAGCAAGATCCATCTTGATAGTACGGACAATGTCAGTAGAATCGTTATCATTCTGGTTTTCAAGCATTTTACGGATCCAGGCAAGACGCTCATCAAGTGAATCCTTCTTTGTGATCCCTTCTTTATATTTCCAGTGAGCAGCAATTCCGAATTCTGCCGTATAATGCATTTCCCAGGTTCTTATCTGTATCTCGAAAGGCACGCCTTCTTTTCCTATGACCGTAGTGTGAAGCGACTGATACATATTTGGTTTGGGAGTGGATATATAATCCTTGAATCTATTAGGCAGGGGCTTGAAAAGATCATGAACGACGCCAAGAACATTATAGCAATCCGCAACAGAATCAACTATAACTCTTACAGCAAAGATGTCATAGATCTGATCCATGGTTTTGCCCTTCATATAGGTCTTCTTATATATACCATGAATACTTTTCACTCTACCCTCGATATAAACGTTATTTATCTCATCCTTAAGTCTTTCATAAAGCATCTGTTTTATATCAGATACGAAATTAACTCTGTCACGGCTTTTAAGCTCAAGCTGCTTTTCGATCTCACCATAACCCACAGGATCAAGATATCTTATTGAAAGGTCTTCAAGTTCTTCTTTTATCGCACGAATACCAAGCCTATGAGCTATAGGCGCATATACCTCCATAACTTCAAGAGCCTTATCCCTTCGGTGCTGCTCTTTCATACATTCAATGGTACGCATATTATGAAGTCTGTCAGCAAGCTTTATGATTATGACCCTTATATCATTTGACATAGCGATCAGCATCTTTCGGATATTCTCAGCCTGCTGTTCCTCTCTTGAGGAATAAGGTATTTTACCGAGCTTTGTAACGCCGTCAATAAGATTTCCTATTTCAGAGCCGAACTGTTTTGTAATCTCTTCAAGAGTCATTGGGGTATCTTCAACCACGTCATGCAGCAAAGCAGCAGCTATAGACTCTGAATCCATCCCAAGCTCACAAAGTATACATGCAACAGTCGTAGGATGAAGGATATATGGAATACCGGATGCTCTTCTCTGATCGCCGTGCATTTTCTCTGCAAGCTTATATGCTCTGTCTATCAGTTCATAATTATAATTCTGATCGCTTTTCTTCATCAGCTCTACAAGTTCATTATAATCCTGATAATACTTTGTCTTTTCTGGCATTTTCAATATCCTCCCTTAATTTTTTATATGTATATGAAACATGTAGGCTTGATTTGACCTTGACCTCAGGCAATTCTACACGAAGGAGATAACTATCCCTGCTGTAAGATATAACCTCGATCTCCTGAAGGATATCAAGCACCATAAGAAGTCTGAAAGCACCTAAACCCTCTATTGAATCGCAGATCCCGTCTATCCTGTAAACCGGCCTGGGATTCATGCGAAAATACTTATACACAGTCTCAAACGCATCTCTTTCGGGATATAATTCAAGAATAGTATCTGTTATTATTCCCTTTTTATATGATTCATATGCCTGGATCTCCGAAACATCATTATCCGGATCATATCCGGAAGGTTTAAGATCCTTTATGCTGAATGTTACGTTTTCTCTTCCCTGATAACTACTCAGTT
>CADCPT010000298.1 GCA_902803385.1 uncultured Ruminococcus sp. | reverse complement strand
GCACCCCTGAAAAAACACTATAAAAAAGTGCGCCGCAGGGTAGGCGCACCCCAAGAAAAAAGATTTTTTTAAAATGCAACAATTTCAAAAAATACCCTTTACAAGAGCGTTATTGTATGCTATAATTACTCCTGTTGAGCCCGTTCCGGGTCAGAGGATCAAGCCTTTTTATGAGGATATTCCACAGCCTTTGACGCAGAGCAGGGGGACAGCAAAAATATATAGTAAAGGTGGATAACACAATGCTGAAAGAAGAAAAGGATGCTATAATCAAAGAGTATGCCATCCATGAGGGCGACACAGGCTCACCTGAGGTACAGATCGCTATCCTTACAAAGAGGATCGCAGACCTTACCGAGCACCTCAAGACTCACAAGAAGGATCATCACTCAAGAAGAGGTCTTTTCAAGATGATCGGTCAGAGAAGAAGCCTTCTCAACTACCTTGTAAAGGTTGACATCGAGCGTTATCGTTCAATCATCTCAAGACTCGGTATCCGTAAATAATTGTTTCGGGGCAGTCTGTTATTCCGGCAGACTGCCTTGTTTCAATGATTTTTGAAAAAAGAGCTGTGATCTCGGATTTTAGCAGTGAAATGAGGGAGCAGGATGTGTTCTCTGATTTAATTGCTAAACCGATATTGCACCTCTTGATCATAATTATCAATTTATGTGGAGGTAAAAAACATGTTTGAAAACTACAAGGTTTATGAAACAGAGTTTGCAGGCAGACCGCTTGTTGTTGAAACCGGCAAAACGACTCAGCTTGCAAACGGCGCATGCTTTATCCGCTACGGCGAAACAGTTGTACACGTAGCAGTTACTGCATCCGCAAAGCCAAGGGACGGCATTGATTTCTTCCCGCTCTCCGTTGACTATGAGGAGAAGCAGTATGCTCTCGGAAAGATCCCCGGAGCTTACGGCAAAAGAGAGGGCAGACCCTCCGAAAAAGCTATCCTCGTCTCCCGTGTTATCGACAGACCGGTACGTCCTCTTTTCCCCAAGGATATGAGAAACGATGTTTCCATCGTTTGCACAGTTATGGCTTACGATCCCGACTGCCTGCCTGAGATCGCGGCAATGGTAGGTACATCCGTTGCCCTCAGCATTTCAGATGTTCCGTGGAACGGCCCGATATCTGCAGTATCAGTAGGTCTTGTTGACGGTGAATTTGTCATCAACCCCACCAAAGAGCAGAGAGAGGTATCTCAGATGGCTGTAACGGTAGCTTCTACCGACAGCCGCATCGCTATGATCGAAGCCGGTGCAAACATCATTCCCGATGACGTTATGTACAACGGTATTATGGCAGGCCATGAGGCTAACCAGAAGATCATAGAGTTCATCAAGGGCATCCAGGCTGAGATAGGCAGGGAGAAGTTCACATATCCGAGCAACGAGCCGGATCATGAGATGTTTGAGGCTATCAAGGAGTTTTCAATAGAGGATATCAAGGTCGCTCTCGATACAGACGACAAGAAGATCCGCGATGAAAGACTCAAGCCCATCTATGACGCTGTTCATGAGAAATTTGATGAGATATATCCCGATTCTGCCGAAAAGATCGACGAATGTCTCTACAAGACTCAGAAATTCGTTGTCCGCCGCTGGCTCCTCGACGAGCAGAAGCGTGTTGACGGCAGAGGAATGAACGATATGCGTCCTCTTGCAAGTGAGGTAGGCGTTCTTCCGAGAGTACATGGTTCAGGCCTTTTCACAAGAGGTCAGACACAGGTGCTCACCGTTACTACTCTCGGTCCGATAAGCGATCAGCAGATCATGGACGGTATTGACGATGTTACTTCAAAGAGATACATCCACCACTACAATTTCCCGTCTTACTCAGTAGGCGAAACAAAGCCTTCAAGAGGCCCCGGCAGACGTGAGATCGGCCACGGCGCACTTGCAGAAAGAGCTCTTGTTCCGGTGATCCCCTCAGCTGAGGAATTCCCCTACACGATCCGCCTTGTTTCCGAGATACTTTCTTCAAACGGTTCAACATCACAGGGCTCCATCTGCGGCTCTACGCTTTCGCTTATGGATGCCGGTGTTCCGATAAAGGCTCCTGTTGCCGGCATTTCCTGCGGTCTTATCACAGAGGGCGAGCGCTGGATGACAATGGTAGATATCCAGGGTCTTGAAGATTTCTTCGGAGATATGGACTTCAAGGTAGCAGGTACTCACGAGGGTATCACAGCTATACAGATGGATCTCAAGATCAGCGGCCTTACACCCGAAATGGTAAAGGAAGCCCTTGAAAAGACACACAGAGCAAGAAACTACATTCTCGACGAGGTAATGCTCAAGGCTATCCCCGAGCCGAGAAAGGAGCTTTCAAAATATGCTCCAAAGATGCTTTCAACAATGATCCCGATAGATAAGATCAGAGAGGTCATCGGTTCGGGCGGAAAGGTCATCCAGAAGATCTGCGCAGAATGCGATGTCAAGATCGACATTGAAGAAGACGGTCATGTATTCGTAAGCGGTATCGATATAGATAACTGCAACCGCGCTATGACTATTGTTGATACCATCGTAAGAGATCCTGAGCCGGGCACAATCTATAAGGGCAGAGTAACTCGTCTTATGGACTTCGGTGCATTTGTTGAGATCGCTCCCGGCAAGGAAGGTCTTTGCCATATTTCTCAGCTTGACGTAAAGCGCACAGAAAAGGTAACTGACGTTGTCAATGTTGATGATGTCATCATCGTAAAGGTGCTTGATATCGACGACAAGGGCAGACTAAATCTCTCAAGAAGAGAGGCTCTTATCGAGGTTGAGGGTCTTACACCGGAAAATGACGTTCCTCCGAGAAGATCTGCCGGCAACAGAAACGGCGGCTTCAGAGGCGGAAGAAGAAATTGCAACGACTGATTCTTTCTAAATGGGGTATACATCGGCGAAGCCGCCGCTGTATACCCCACTTTATTATTGTGCGCCTGGCACCCCTGAAAAAACAAATTTTTAGCAGCCCGGTCGCTGCGAAGCAGCGGTCGGGCGTGATCGTATAGAACAAAAAAATAGCCGAAATTGAAATTCGGTTTTTTGATATATCGACAAAAATCACAATATTACTATGTAATTATTTATAAAATATTCAAATGTTATTGTTTTTATGCCTAAAATAGTGTATAATAACTTTGATTTGATTATTAATAATGCTCTAAAAATGGAACGGGGGTATTCACCGTGAGCATTTTTTCTGATATATACTGCCTGAATGGTGTTTTTTATAACGGAAAACACCGCGGGCTTCTGCGCTTTGTTTCTGTGTTTGCCGCAGTGCTTTTTATTGCAGGGATTTTCTATCCTGCGTCGATAGATGCCTTTGGTGCGGATGATCTTGATAAGCTTTCGATAAACAAAGGCGAACCTCAATATGTTCATTCTGTAGGATATTCGAGTGTGCTTTACAACAATGTCAACGGTCTGCCTACATCCGAGGCAAATACCATAGTGCAGTCTGCTGACGGCTTTATCTGGATCGGCGGCTACAGCGGACTTATCAGGTATAATGGAAACGAATTCTACCGTTATCCCTCATCAACGGGAATATCAAGCGTTGTGTGCCTTTTTGTCGATTCAAAGGGCAGGCTGTGGATCGGAACTAACGACAGCGGCGTTGCGCTTATGAAAGAGGATTCCTTCAGATTCTACAGCAAAAAGGACGGACTGAATTCATATTCCATAAGAGCCATCACAGAGGACGACAACGGAAATATCCTGCTGGCTACAACAATGGGAATGGCTTATATAGATATTGCGGAAAAACTGCATGTCATAGATGAACCTCAGCTCAATAAAGAATACATTGCAGATCTTGATGTCGGTGTAGACGGTGTTGCCTACGGAGTTACTCTCGGCGGTGCATTCTTCACACTTGAATCCAAAAGGGTAAAGGATTTTTATTCAGCGAAGGATATGGGTTACGGAACGATCCATTCTGTCTCTGCAGATAAAGAAAACCGCGGCTTTGTATATCTCGGCAGTGAAGACGGACATATAATCCACTGCAATACGGAGGATATAAAAAAATCAAAGCAGGAAAGTCTTACGGTAAGGTCTACGGAGCCACATCAGGTCGTTAACGATATTCGTATTATAAAGGGGAAAATGTGGGTCTGTACTGATAACGGTATTGGCTTCTTCGATGAAAAAAACGAATATAATATTCTTGACGATGCTCCGATGACAGGCTCGGTCAACCATATTATGTCCGATCACGAGGGAAACCTCTGGTTCACGTCTGACAGACAGGGCGTAATGAAAATAGTACAGAATAACTTTATAGATATTTCAAGCATGGCAGGCTTGGATCCGCTTGTAGTAAACAGCACCTGTAAAAGAGGAAACCTACTGTATGTCGCGACCGATACAGGTCTTAAGATACTTGATGAAAAATATGACCTGGTCGAGAATAATCTGACTAAATTTGTTCAGGGGGTAAGAATACGCTGCATCAAGGAAGACCGGAATAAGAATCTCTGGTTCTGCACATATTCAGATCATGCTCTGATAAGGTACGATCAGGAGACCGGAAAGATCAAAGAATTCACAACCGAAGACGGTATGCTCAGCAACCGGGTGCGAATGATAAAGGAGCTTTCCGACGGCAGAATAGCCGTTGCAACGAATGCGGGTATCAATATTATCAAAGGGGATAATGTTACAGACCACTATGATTCAAAAAGCGGTATAAATAACCTGGAGATACTCAGTATAGAGGAGGATTCCGGGGGTCGGCTGCTTGCCGGGAGCGACGGCGACGGTATCTATATTATTGACAAGGGCATTACCTCACGTTTAGGAATAAGCGATGGTCTTACATCCGAGGTAATACTCAGAGTGAAGAAGGATCCGGATAATGAATTATTCTGGATAGTGACAAGTAATTCGATTGCATACCTTAAAGACGGGTCCGTAACTACTGTAAAGAATTTTCCTTACTCAAATAACTTCGATGTTTTCTTCGATAAAAACGGCTTTTTATGGGTCCTCAGCAGTAATGGCATATATGTGGTAAAGAAGCAGGAAATGATTGATAACAAGGAAATTGACTTTACACTTTATGACACAAAATGCGGACTTCCCTGCGCTGCGACCGCTAATTCCTACAGCGATCTTCTGGAAAACGGAGAGCTTTACATATCCGGAAGCTCCGGAGTCAGCATGGTAAATATTGATCAGGATATGACGAGCGGCAGCGATGTTCTGCTTGATATTTCATATATGATGGTAGACGATACATATGTGGAGTGCGCGCCGAATTCCTTTGTACGACTTCCGTCAACATGCAAAAGGCTCAACATTTTTCCGAATGCATTTACATATGCTCTGAATACCCCCAGGCTTTCATACTATCTTGAAAACTTTGACGATGAACCGATCGAGGTCACAAAGGAAGGTCTTTCCTCTGCAACATATACAAACCTCGGAGGAGGGATCTACCGTTTCCACCTTTCTACGCTTGATCCTGTTACAGGCAACCCGGACAAGACCGTTATTGTCACGATCATAAAAGAAAGAGCCTTTTATGAGATGACGTGGTTCTGGATCCTTGCGATCTTTGCCTTTGCGGCTCTGGTCGTCCTGATACTTGTTATATACTACAACAATAAAACCAAGCAGCTTCTTCAGAAGGAAGCGGAGAACAAAAAGCTTATCAATGAAATGACCTCTGCCTTCGCTAAATGCGTCGATAGCAAGGATGCTTATACTAACGGTCATTCTTTCCGTGTTGCTTCCTACGCCGCCATGCTTGCGAAGCGTCTCGGCAAATCCAGGGAGGAAATAGACACCATATACCGCATTGCCCTTCTGCATGATATCGGAAAGATAAGCATTCCTGACCGTATACTCAATAAGCCCGGAAGGCTCAATGATGAAGAGTACAAGATCATGAAGAGCCATTCCATACGCGGTTATGAGATACTGAAGGATATCACCATTGCTCCGGAGCTTGCGCTCGGTGCGGCATGCCATCATGAGAAAATTGACGGCTCCGGTTATCCTGCCGGTCTTAAAGGCAGCGAGATACCGGAGGTGGCGCAGATAATTGCTGTTGCCGATACCTTTGATGCGATGTATTCTACGAGACCCTACCGCAAAAAGATGGAGCTCGGGGATGCCATGAAGGAGATCAAGAAAGGCTCCGGCACGCATTTCAATCCGAAGATAGTTGAGGTGTTCATCGCTCTTGCCAAGGAGGGCGCTTTCGATAAGATACCGGAAACTCCGGAAAGAATAGAGATGTACCTTGATATCCGGGGTGAAGAACAGACATAACGGAAATAATGGGGCTGCTGCAGAACAAAGCTTTTGCGGCAGCCCGCTTTTACTAATTAATAATTAATAATTAGTAATTAATAATTTTGGTTCGCTTTGGCTTTGCCAAAGCGGAATATAGTGCTGTAACGCCCACGTGCGCCGCAGGGTAGGCGCACGTGGGCAGCAGAAACACAAAAAATAATTACAATTTTGTCATAGTTGACCTTTTGAGGTCAACTTTTTCTGTTTTTCGGGG
>CADCPT010000297.1 GCA_902803385.1 uncultured Ruminococcus sp. | reverse complement strand
CTCTGAAAAAACACTATAATAAAGTGCGCCGCAGGGTAGGCGCACGCCGTTATAACGAAGGAGCCGTGAATTATTTCACAGCCCCTACCTCCGAAAAAACACTATAATAAAAGTGCGCCGCAAGGTAGGCGCAATAGTGGGGACTTCTTACGGGCGGACAGGCGCACGGGAAGCTCTGAAAAAAACACTAAAAAACACTGAAAAGCAAAAATTGAAAAATGTGTAGCCGCGTGAGACTTTTATGTGGTACAATAAGAAAAAGTAAATTCTTGCGGAGGTGCAAAGATTGTGTTTACAATAAAGCATAATGAATTGAGAGCAGAAGAATTCATTTCGTTATGGGAAACAGTCTGGGGGTCGGGGCCTTCTTTGGAGCAAACAAGGCTTGCAATGGACCATACATTATTCAGGGTCTCGGTCTTTGACGGGGACAAAATAATCGGAATGGCTCGTATGATCGGTGATATGGGATTGGATTATTACATAAAAGACGTGATCGTAAGACCGGAGTATCAGGGAAAAGGAGTAGGACGCCTGCTCATAAATGAGCTGCTGGTATTTGTGAATGATAACGGGATCTCCGGAACAGGCGTTTTTGTTGAATTATGCGCAATGCCCGATAAAATACCGTTTTATCAGAAATTCGGATTCGACTCCAACGAAGCGCAGCGGTTAAAAATGATGTATACAGTCAGGTAAAGCCGGGATCATTTTCAGTGGAGATACGACATCGGAGCAGTGCCTGATTTATACTTGAATCTTTTCTGCCGCTATGATAGAATTAAACTACTATATTATCTCCGGAGGACAAAATGGACGAAAAAAATATGACCGAACAGGAACTGCAGAAGCAGAAAGTATATACGGATGAACTGAAGGATATCTTAAGGCTCAGGGCAGGAGGAAAGACTCCCCTTGCCTTTGTGCATACATACGGCTGCCAGCAGAATGTCGCAGACAGCGAAAAGCTGAAGGGTATGCTGTGCGAGATGGGCTGCGAAATGACTGAAAACAAGGAAGAAGCCGATATAATTATCTTCAATACCTGCGCGGTAAGAGAGCATGCGGAGGACAGAGTTTTCGGCAACGTCGGAGCGCTTAAGGCTCTGAAAAGAAAAAAGCCCTCTCTGCTTATAGCTCTTTGCGGATGTATGATGGAGCAGGAGCATATCGCAGAGAAAATATATAAAAGCTTTCCGTATGTGAGTCTGGTATTCGGCACCCATGTGATACATCGCTTTCCGGAGCTTGTGCTTGGGGCTGTTACCGGAGGCAAAAGGATGATAGAGCGCGGATACGACGACGGAAAGATATACGAAAACATCCCTGTTCGCCGCGACGGCTCATTCAAGGGCTGGCTGCCGATAATGTACGGCTGTGATAATTTCTGCACCTACTGCATAGTGCCCTATGTGCGCGGAAGGGAGAGGAGCCGCCGCCCCGAAGCAGTACTCAGCGAGGCAAGAGATATGATAGCCGCAGGCTATAAGGAAATAACCCTTCTTGGACAGAATGTTAATTCCTACGGCAAAGGACTGGAAACAGATTACAGCTTTGCGCGCCTTCTGGGCGAGATAGCGTCTATGAACGGTGATTTTCAGCTCCGGTTTATGACATCTCACCCCAAGGATGCATCCAGAGAGCTTATTGATGTTATGGCGGAAAACCCGAAGATATGCAATCATCTCCACCTTCCGTTCCAGAGCGGAAGCGACAGGATACTAAAGCTTATGAACCGCCGCTATACAGTTGAAAAGTACCTTGATATAGTGGACTATGCAAGATCGAGAATACCGGATCTTTCTCTTACCAGCGATGTTATCGTAGGCTTCCCGGGAGAGACGGAGGAGGATTTTCAGGGGACGCTTGACCTTATAGAAAAGGTCGGATTCACTTCCTTGTTCACCTTTATTTATTCCAGGCGAGTAGGTACTCCTGCGGCAAAATATGAGGATAATGCCACTCATGAAGAAAAAGCCGAAAGGATGGGAAGGCTCCTCAAGCTTCAGGAAGGCATTGCCGCAAAGCGCTGTGCGGATATGGTCGGGAGAAAATACCGCGTTCTTGTTGAGGAACAGGCAAGGGAGGGCGTTCTGAACGCAAGAACACAGAATAATATCGTCGTGGAGATCAATGCGCCTGATGAGCTTATCGGCTCGTTCTGCGATGTTGAGATCACACAGGCGAGGAACTGGATACTAAGGGGCAATGTGGCAAACATTGACTGATAATAATTTGTTTTTTCAGAGGGGGCTGTGAAACTTTTCATGGTCCCTTCGCTAAATCTCGTGCGCCTTCCTTGCGGCGCACTTTTATTATAGTGTTTTTTCAGAGGTGCCTACCTTTGTACGACTGTCCGCCCGACCGTTGCAGCGCAACGACCGGGCGGGGTTTATTTAGTTTTTTTAGATATGGCAGGCGCTTCACGCCTGCCATATCTAAAAAAACACTATTTGGGAAGTTCGCCGCACTGTAGGCGCACCCCAAGGGCACTTCCTGCGGGCAAACGGGGAGCCCTGAAAAAACTCCTTGATTAACGATATTTTTTGTGATATTATTTAGATGAAAAGCCGCGCCTTAACGGTGCGTAGGAAAGGTGAGATCGAAATGAGCATGGGTAAGATCCTTGTGGTCGATGACGATATCAATATATGCGAGCTTCTGAGGTTGTATATTGAAAAGGAAGGCTATGAGGTAATAATTGCTAATGACGGCGGTCAGGCTGTTGCAAAATTCAAAACGGAAAGACCGGATCTTGTAATGCTTGATATCATGCTGCCCGTTCTTGATGGCTGGCAGGTCTGCAGAGAAATAAGAAAGACATCTCAGTGCCCGATAATCATGCTTACTGCCAAGGGCGAGGTCTTTGACAAGGTGCTCGGTCTTGAGCTCGGCGCTGATGATTACGTTGTCAAGCCGTTTGAAACGAAGGAGATAGTCGCCAGGATAAAGGCCGTTCTGAGAAGAGTGAACGGCGGCAATGTTCCCGTTGCAGAGGAACAGGATACCAACAAAGAGGTCAGCTTTGATAAGCTCGTTATCAATCTGACAAACTATGAGCTCAGAGTCAACGGCGAACAGATAGACACTCCGCCCAAGGAAATGGAGCTTATATATCATCTTGCAAGCAATCCAAACAGAGTGTTTACCCGCGACCAGCTTCTTGACGAGGTCTGGGGCTTCGATTACTACGGAGATTCCCGTACGGTCGATGTGCATGTAAAGAGACTCAGGGAAAAGCTTGAGGGCGTTTCTGATAAATGGGCTCTTAAAACAGTTTGGGGAGTAGGTTATAAATTTGAAGTTAAGGATAGAGAATAAGTTTCAGGTTATTTCAAAAAAATCTCTCTTCGGAAAATACATAAATGTCAGTGTGCTCATAGTTTTCCTGAGCTTTCTTGTGCTTGGCATAATACTTACTCTCGCAATATCAAACTACTGGGCAAATGAGAAGTATCTCCAGCTTGACAACCGCGCAAGAAATTATGCCGATTTCATCCTTCAGAATCTGTATGTCAATGAACCGATAAGCGATAATGCGGAAAGCAAGATGGGCATAAACAATGTTCAGAACATACGTAACCTTCTCAGCTTTATCGCTCACGATGCCGGAGTCGATATAATTGTAGTCAATGAGGGCGGGACCTCGCAGCTTGTTGTAGTAGGCGATGATAATGACGACAGGCAGATAACCCAGGTGTATGTCAACGATATAGTACAGGTCGTGAATTCTGATGGAAGATACTTTGCTACGGGAACTCTCGGAAGTATATATAAATCCGACAGGTATATTGCCGCCCGTCCGATATCGTACCGGATAAGGCCGGACAGTGAATCTCAGGTGACGATAGGCTATGTTATCGTAACTGCTCCGATGGAGGACGTGACCAATTTTACCGATATGGTCATGAAGCTTTTCGTTCTTTCCGCCATTGCCGCTCTTGCGGTGTCTATGTTTGCGATAGGTCTGTTCTCATATAATCTTGTCCGTCCTCTTAAGCAGATGGCTCAGGCCGCTAAGCAGTTCGGAAAGGGCGACTTCACCATAAGAGTAAACGAGACCAGCAACGACGAGATAGGCGAGCTTGCCGTGGCGTTCAATAACATGGCAGAATCGCTTTCAAGCTCTGAAATAACGAGGAAAAGCTTTGTTGCAAATGTCTCTCATGAGCTTAAGACACCCATGACAACCATTTCGGGCTTTATTGACGGTATTCTTGACGGAACTATACCTCCGGATAAGCACAGATATTACCTTTCAATAGTATCCGAGGAAGTTAAGAGGCTTTCACGGCTTGTACGCTCTATGCTTGATCTTTCAAGGCTTGACAACGGCGAGCTGAAGATCAATTACCAGAGCTTTGACCTCAGCTCTATGCTTGTTACTATACTGATAACCTTTGAACAGGAGATCGAAAAGCGTAATATCGAAATAAGAGGACTTGATTCCGTTTCACCGAAGATGGTCAACGGAGACAAGGATCTGATACATCAGGTCGTTTACAACCTTATAGAGAATGCCGTTAAATTCACCAACGAAGGAGGCTTTATCGCCTTCAGGCTTACTGAGGATAACGATAATGTGACCTTCGGCATTACGAACAGCGGCATAGGTATCAAGAAATCCGAGATACCCCTCGTTTTTGACAGGTTCTATAAGACCGATAAATCGCGCAGTAAGGATAAAAAGGGATTGGGTCTCGGACTATATCTCGTACGCAGTATAATAAGACTTCACGGCGGAGATATAGAAGCCGAAAGCGAATACGGCGAATTCACTACGTTTCGCTTCTACCTTCCCAAAAAGAAGGATACAGGCAAAAAGTAAGTCATCTGATGAAAGAATGAAGGAGTAAAAATGGAAGAAAGCAGATTCAATGATCAGCCTTCACAAGTCAATAAAATACCTGCAGGAAGCCCTCCGCCGGCACAGGTGTCTCCTTATGCGGCGCCTATTCCGCCGGCACAGCCCGGCGCGGCTCCTATGCCGCCGACACCTCCGGGAGCGGCGCCCATGCCGCCGACACGACCGGGAGCGGCACCCATGCCGCCGACACAGCCGGGCGCGATACCCATTCCGCCGACACAGCCGGGAACGGTACCCGTGCCGCCGTCACAGCCGGGCGCGGTACCCATTCCGCCGACACAGCCCGGCGCGGCTCCTATGCCGCCGACACCTCCGGGAGCGGCACCCATGCCGCCGACGCATCCGGGAGCGGCGCCGATGCCGCCTACACGACCGGGAACGGCACCCATGCCGACAACACAGCCGGGAACGGCACCCATGCCGCCGATACCTCCGGGTGCGGTACCTGTACCTCCGCCTCCGCCGTCCAATGACCCACGGCTTAGGGGCAGTGTCGAAGATCAGTTCAGAAACCGGAATATGCCTTATACCGACCCCGGATATGCATATATTTATCCTCCGGGTCAGCCATATTATATGATGCCTCCGCGCAAAAAGCGCTCTCCGTTGCCGTTTATCCTCCTCGGTATTTTAGGCATACTGCTGATAATGTCTCTTACGGTCGTCGCTTCTGTATTCGCCGTATTGACCCTTGCAGGAGCTGAAGGCCTGGGGAGCAGCAGCTCACATGAGTATTCATATGACGAAAACTCCGTAACACCAAACGCTCCGGATGCCGGAGCAGATCCGAACGGTCCGCAGATATCAACTGCTGAACAGATCGAAGGAAAATCAGAGGAAACAGTTGTTGCAAGTACTGTTTATTCCAAAGTGGCTCCGTCTATTGTATGTGTGACCTCATATAAATCGGGAGGCGACTATACACTCGATGCCACCGGCTACGGCTCGGGCATAATTTTCTCGGAGGACGGCTACATCGTTACAAACAGTCATGTTGTAGATGATTCCAAGGATACCGGCGTGCTTATAATGCTGTATGATAACTCGCAGTATATAGGAACGGTCATCGGCGTTGACAAAAAAACGGATGTTGCGGTCATCAGAATAAATGCCGAAGGTCTGACGCCTGCCGAATTTGCGGATTCATCCAATGTTATTGTCGGCGAGCTTGCTTTTTCTATCGGAAATCCCGGCGGTCTCGCGTTCACGAATTCGCTTACCAAGGGAACGATCTCAGCAATCAACAGGCATTTTGAAAGCGACAGCTATATAAACTATATCCAGACGGACGCCGCGATCAATCCGGGAAGCTCCGGCGGCGCTCTTGTGAATGAGCACGGTCAGGTGGTCGGTATGAATACCGCGAAGATCGCCGAAAGCGGATATGAGGCGATGTGCTTTGCTGTTCCGAGCAATCAGGTGAGAGAGATAGCGAACCAGCTTGTAAAATACGGCAAGGTCAGCGAAAGAGCTACCCTTGACATAACGGTCAGCACGGTGTCGCTTTATCAGGCAAAGACCAAGAACGTGCCCCAGGGCGTAAAGATCACCTCAATCGGAAAAAACAGTCCTCTGAAAAAAGAGGATGTCAAGGAAAACGATATAATCACCCATATTGATGACAAGAGGATATATACATCATCTGAGTTTTCAAATACTTTTTCGGAATACAAGCCGGGGGACAGGGTAGAGATCACTGTATTCAGACCTTCCTCGAGCGGTAAGGGAAAGGAATTCAAGCTGACGGTCGAGCTTGCAGCCGACTAAGAAAAAATTATCCGAATTGTAAAAAAACTATTGAAAAATACAATATGTTGTGGTATTATATAATTGTACCGATAAAGATTACCAATCACCCCTTTGTTGTTTTTTCATTATCCCTTCCTTTAAGCAAAAGGCACAGCCCTGACGGCTGTGCCTTTTGCTTGTTATAAATGCTTGCGGCGGACTTTTTATAGTGTTTTTTCAGGGGTGCCAGGCGCGAAGCGCCTGGCACCCCTGAAAAAACAATTTTTAATAGCCCGGTCGCGCCGAAGGCACGGTCGG
>CADCPT010000296.1 GCA_902803385.1 uncultured Ruminococcus sp. | reverse complement strand
CGGCGCACTTTTATTATAGTGTTTTTTCAGAGGTGGCGCGAGCTTTGCTCGCGCCACCTCTGAAAAAACAAGTCTTAAAATAGCCCGGTCGTTGCGCAACAACGGTCGGGCTATAAGTAATTAAAAGGCTTTATCAGGAGTGCACCGGGTCTATCATAGAAATAAGGATCCCGTCTGCCTCAAGACGATCTCCGTCAAAGCCATTGGAATAAAGCACTTCAGACTTTTCCTCAATGCGCAGGCTTTTTCCGGTCGCATTTATATATACCCTCACCTCTCCGCCCTTGTCGTAGCAGATGAGCCTCGGCTCTTCTTCGGAGATATTGAAGCTTATCTCTCCGCTGCGCAGCGCAGCTTCACTGTTTCTTAGCCTGATAAGTCCCTCCGCCTTTTCAGTAAAGCTTCTGTATTTTCCGCTGTCGATATCACCCCATGGCATGCATGCCCTGTTATAAGGATTGCGCTTTCCCGGCATCGCTATCTCTGTGCCGTAATAAATGCAGGGCGTTCCCGGCATTGTCATAAGCACGGCAAGCTTCTGCAGAAAAACGTTTTCATTAGCGCAGCTCTCAATTGCACGGGCTGTATCGTGGGTGTCAAGGAAATTGAAAAGGACATTGGTGATCTGTTCCGGATAAAGAGAGCGGCAGTAGTTTATCGAGTACATAAAATCACGGGACGTCTGCTCACGGTCGCTCCAGAAATTATCCGAACAGCTGCAGAAGGGGTAATTCATAACGGAATCGTATTCTCTGTTGCAGACCCATTTTATAGAGTCCATCCATATCTCTCCGAGAAGGAATACATCCGGCGAGGCTGCTTTCAGATCCGCCCACAGACTGCGCAGGAACGTATGTGATACCTCATCTCCCACATCGAATCTTATGCCGTCGATCCCTATATCATCGACCCAGTGCAGACATACATCCGTAAAATACTTTATGACCTCAGGATTATTCGTATTGAGCTTCGGCATACTTGCCCAGAAGGAAAACGTATAGAATCTGCCGTCTGAGGTATTATAGTCTTCGTGCGCAAAATCATCGCTGTTTATAAAAAACCAGTCGTAATACGGGGAGTCTTTCCCCTTTTCCATAACATCTCTCCAGGCAAAGAACTGCCTTCCGCAGTGATTGAAAACAGCGTCCATCATTATTCTGATGCCCATTGAATGAGCTGTATCGACAAGCTCACGAAGATCCTCCTCCGTTCCGAAATCCGGATCTACAAGTCGGTAATCAAAGGTATTGTATTTATGGTTGGAATCCGAAAGGAAAACAGGAGTCATGTATACTCCGCTTATGCCGAGCGATCTGAGATACGGCAGCCTTTCGGTTATTCCTTTGAGATTCCCTCCGAAAAGATCATGCCAGCCGGGGTCGGAAAAGTCTCCCCATGGACGAAAACGCTCATCGTCTTTGAAATTGCTTCCTCTGTTGAAGCGATCCGGCATTATCTGATACCATACCGTATCCCTTACCCATTCCGGCGGGGCAATAACATCTGAAGGGTTCAGCCACGGGAATTTAAAAAACTGACGCGCTCCCTTTGACGCAAGCTCGGATGGAGTTATTTTGTTTTCGTAGACTGCATATGTGCCGTCTTCTCCGCTGACCTCAAAATAATACATTGCCCTTTTATATTTCGGCACAAGCCTGACTCTCCACAGGTAATGCTCCCTGAGCTCAAGGTAGAGCTCCATTTCTACCCGGTCGCCGTACCATTCGCATCTTTCAAGCTCGTTTATGAAAGGATCATTCCAGATTATCCAGGCTTTTTGCACATCCTTTGCCGTGCGAAGAGAAACGACAACGGTGTCGTTATCAAGCGCATAGGAATATTCTGCTGTTGATCGGTGAAAGATCGCTGCGGTGTTCATATTTATTCCTCCTTCGTTTATTTTACTAAAGATTTATTAACCCATTTTTTGCTGCTCCAGCGCCATATCATAAGCACACCCCTGAAGCATTCGTCTGCTGCTGCGGCTATCCACAGTCCGTATATCCCGGCTCCGCATATAACAGCAAGAATGTACGACCCAAGAACGCTTATCACCCACATCGAAAAAATCGCGCAGGCGGTCGGGAATACCACATCCCCGGCGCCTCGGAGCGATGCAATAAGAACAAGATTTGTCGTGCGCCCGAATTCAAGCGCGGTATTTATAAGCAGTATGTTTGCTCCGACAGCTATGACCTCCGCATTGTCGGTAAATACATCCATAAGCGGATATCTCAGCAGTACACCAACGGTGCACATGCTCAGCGACAGTACGAGAGCCTTACGATACGCCGAAAAGCCCTGCCTGAAAGCCTGCTCCGGTTTTTTCGCGCCTACGTAATAGCCCGTTATTATCTGCGATGCCTGACCTATCGATACCGAGAAAAGATAGAAAAAGGATGATATCTGCTGAACATAAGTACGCGTAACAAGCTCTGTGTCGGTAAGACAGTAAAGAACTATCGACGTTATTACAAGCTGCGAAAGGTTATACAGAAATGTTTCCAGAGCGGAGGGAACTCCTATGCGGAGCATATCTCCGATATCTTTCTTCGGGAAAGGCCTGAGCAGCCGGAAGATAGCGGGCTTTTCTATCGCTTTGAAAAGATAGATGAGCATTACCGCACAGCCAAGCACCCGGCTGATACAGGTAGCTGCCGCTGCGCCGGCAACGCCGAGCCTTGGCATACCGCATATCCCGAGAACGAATATCAGGTCAAGCGCTGCATTGAGTATATTCATTCCCAAGGTGATGTACATGGTTATTTTAGGTTTGCCGTGGTTGCGTATTATGACCGAGGCGGCATTCAACACTGCCTGAACAAATATGAATCCTCCGACAACAGAAAGATACTGCTGAGCGTAATACAGCACCTCGCCGGAAGCTCCGATAAGCCTGAGGATATTTCCGCTGAAAAGCAGGAAAACAAGGCTTACAGCCAGTCCGAAAAGAAGGTTGAGCACTATGGAAATAGCTGCAATGCGTGAAGCTTCGCGCTTTTTGTCCGCGCCGAGATACTGTGAGATGAGCACCGCAGAGGAGCCGGAGATGACAGTAAAAACGATCGTTGCTATCGACACTGCCTGATTCGCCGTATTGACGGAGGATGCGGCAATATCGTCATACCTTCCGAGTATAAGGACATCTGCGATCCCGAGGAGCATAAAGAGAGCTGTCTCGATAAAAATAGGCAGTCCGAGACTGAAAAGCGAGATCTTTTTCAATGCGCTCCCCCCCTCTGCTTCGGGTGAAAAATATTTTCCGAACACCGATTCTTGTATTGTATTATATAAGCAATAGAGGTATAATACTACTATAAAATAATCGTAATAATAACACAAAACGATTATGAGGTGATTTTTAATGCTCCCTCAGCACGAAAACAAGTTTCACGGCAGGGTAAACTTCCCCTACACGCTTTATCCGGGGCGGATACCCGAATGGATGAACGACTATCCTATTCACTGGCACGATGAAATGGAAATAATTTACATTCTGAACGGCACTCTGATAGTAAACATTCAGAACGAGGATATAGTCATACACAGCGGAGAGCTTGCTGTCGTTCAGCCGCAGATCATCCATTCAATGCGGCAGTGCGGAAGTGAAAGCTCAAGATATTTCACGATACTTTTCAGGCCTGAGCTTCTGGAGAGCAGCGGCGCTGATATCTGCAGCGAAAAGTACATTGAGCCCATCATCTCACGATGCGTCACGCTGCCGAAATGCATAAAAAAGGAACACGAATACTGCGATATAATCGGCTGCTGCGCAAGAACGCTTTACAGGATAAGAAGCGGCGGCGAAGAAGGCAACGAGCTGATAATAAAATCGCTGCTGTTTCAGCTCATACATTATCTCAGCTTATGTGCGGAGCCCGAAAACGCGCAGGAGCATTATATCCGCAGCCTGCACGAAAAGCTGAAAAAATCGCTGGAATATGTTCACAGGAATTATCCTGAGGAGATAACCGTTGAAAAGGCAGCGGCAATAAGCAATTTTTCTCCGAGCCATTTTTCAAAGCTGTTCCGCACTCTTACCGGGAGCTCCTTTACGCAGTATCTCAAAAACTGTCGTCTGGAGGCAGCCGCTGCTGCGCTGAGAAGCTCTGATGTAAGTGTGAGCGAAGCAGCGCTTTCCTGCGGCTTCAATAATCTTTCATATTTCACGCGGTCATTCCGCACACGATACGGGATCACTCCGCAGGAATACAAAAAACGAATATAAAAGAAAACGGAGCTGCCGTAAGTGCGCCTACCCTTCGGGCGCACTTATTATAACTAAGGAGCCGTGAATCATTTCACAGACCAACATGATGGCTTATCGCCACAAGAATGAAAATCGGCATTTTCAGAACAGCCCCTTAATCCTTTTTAGCCCGACCGCTGCGCAGCAACGGTCGGGCGATTTTAAGACTTGTTTTTTCAGAGGTGCCAGACGCGGCAACAAGCTTCCGGTTGCTGATCCAGAGCGAACGAAGTGAGCGACAGCGCGATCTGACACCGGCGGCACGCCGG
>CADCPT010000295.1 GCA_902803385.1 uncultured Ruminococcus sp. | reverse complement strand
CTGAAAAAACAAGTCTTAAAATAGCCCGGTCGTTGCGCAGCAATGGTCGGGCGATCAGTCGTACAGATGTATATGAAGTCGTTTTTTTCTATTGTAATGACGCTTTCTTACTTTATTGCGTACTGTCTCAAAGTAGTGATCAGACGGTAAGTCATATTATATCGGATATTTAGATGATTCAGAGGCTTGTAAAAAAGAAAATAATTTTTTCACACCCCCTGAAAAAACATATCCTTATGGCTATGATGCTCAGAGAGCGCCGATGCCCCTGAGTCTTTCGACCGCCTTGTCATAATAGTCCTTTGAGATCTCACATCCCGTAAAACTCCGATTCTGATTGAAGGACGCGACCGCAGTGCTTGCGGATCCCGCAAAGCAATCAAGAACAAGGTCGCCTTCGTTGCTGTGCTTGGAGATCATTTCTTCCAGCAATGCGATCGGCTTCTGCGTCGGGTGGAATCTGCCCTTGTCATGACAGATAGGGTAGCTGTAAACACCGTTGTCATATTCGGAGTGAAAAACCGGTTTTCCTCCCTTGACTCCGATTACGGCGATCTCACGGGCATTTGTCAGATAGTTGGTTTTGCTGTTGAGAGGCACAGGGTTTGTTTTTATCCATTCTACAAATCTTATCTGTCTGAATCCTGCTGCATCAAAATATTCCTTCAGCCTTGTGATCTTCCATAGGTCGTAAAAGCATATCATGGTGCCGCCCTTTTTCAGTACCCTGTAGCACTCCTTTACTACAATGTCAAGCCCGGTAAAGCCGGAGTCCCAGTTTCCGAAATCCATTGAGACGCGGAAGCGGTCAGTGTTATTTCCTTTTGCTTCGCCGTATGCGAAATTGGTATCCCTGGATACTTCATAAGGCGGATCTATCAGTACAAGTGACACTGACTCATTTTCGATTTTTTTTAAATAATCAAAGCAGCTTTGATTTTCCAAAGATATCTTACACATTGAGAATTGATCCTTTATATATTATTGCCGGAACGGTCCGTATTGTCAGAAAAAGTGATAAACACAGGCTTTTCTATGGTCTCAGTATATCACATATATGCGCCAAAAACAATAAGCACTGATGTTTGTGCGGATCCTTTCGTTCGCCTACCCAGCGGCGAACTCACTTAAATAGTGTTTTTTCAGGGGTGTCGGGCGCAAACCCACCGCCCGACCGCTGCTGCGCATCGACCGGGCTATTAAAAATTGTTTTTTCGGGGGTGCCAGGCGCTTCGCGCCTGGCACCCCTGAAAAAAACACTATAAAACGTGCTCCGCAGGGTAGGCGCACGGGATTCAGCAAAAGGCACGGTCCGGCGGACTGTAATACAAATATATAATGTGGATAATAATATTTTTTGAATAGAGCTATTGACATAGGGTAAAACTATGTAGTACAATGTACTATGAAAGGGGCTGATATTATGGCATTTTCAATCAGACTGACTGAACAGGAAAAAAATCTCGCTGAGAGTTATGCTCGTTTACATTCGTTGTCTTTGGGAGAAGCTTTTAAGCGTGCTTTATTTGAAAAAATCGAAGATGAGTATGATATTTCTGTGTATGAAGATGCGTACAGAGAATACGAGAATAGCGGAAAGGAAAGCAGACCGATAGCAGAACTGTGGAAGGAACTCGACTTATGAAGTACGAAGTAAAAACTACAGCAAGGTTTGACAAAGAATTTCGTAAGCTTGATCTTTATACAATGCGTATGATAAAATCCTGGATCGATAAAAATCTTGATGGCTGTGAAGATCCTCGTCTTCACGGTAAAGGGCTTACAGCAAATCGTTCTGGACAATGGCGTTATAGAATAGGAGACTACAGGCTTATTTGTGAGATAAAGGATAATGAACTTGTAATTCTTGCTTTGTCTATAGGTCATCGCAGAGACGTCTATGATTGATCTGTCAGAGAGTATAGGTGCTGTTATAAATTTGTTTTTTCAGGGGCTGTTCTGAAAATGCCGATTTTCATTCATGTGGCGATAAGCCATCATGTTGGGCTGTGAAATAATTCACGGCTCCTTCGCTATAGAAAGTGCGCCCGAAGGAAGTATCCCCCCGGTGCGCCTACCTTGCGGCGCACTTTTATTATAGTGTTTTTTCAGAGG
>CADCPT010000294.1 GCA_902803385.1 uncultured Ruminococcus sp. | reverse complement strand
GCCGTCCTTGTCAACGATTTCCATCATATTCCCGAACTTTTCTTTTGTATCTGATTGTTCGTTAGATTCATTTTTGCTGTTTTCGGACGCTTCGGTCGTGCTTTTTGTGAGGCTGCTGTTATCGGATACCTGAGCTTCATTATCACCTGATCCCTTGCTGCATCCGGCAATACCCATACATAGCATAGCACAAAGCAGTAATGAAAAATAACGTTTCATAATTATCCCTCCGCAAGTATAAGATTGTAATCATCGACTTTTATATATGCTTCTGTTTTCATATCTGCTGCATACAGCATGGTCTGCCTGAGAGACTCAAGCAGCAGATCCTTATCAATATCAGTATAATAATCCTCAATATTCTTTGTTATCGTAAGAACATATATAACCCCCCCTCCTGAATGATATATTGCAACGCCCTGACCGCTATACTCCGTTTCCTCTGTACTTCCGCTGGTTTTCAGTGTCACGGAAACAAAACGCACATCATCACCGATGTTATTCATTTTCTTCCAGAGCTCAAAAACAGCCTGCGGTGTTGCTTCGTGCTCCACGGGAGTTTTTTCTATACTGCCGTCCCTAACATAACAAATGCTTGAAGTAAATGATTCGATAACGGTTTCTTCCGATTCCTCTGTATGCGGTATTTCCGGATCTGCTCCCCCGGTCGTAATGCCTGTTGATGCTTCAGCACCTTTTTCAGTATAACCGCTGCCGGCAGGAACACTTATTTCAATTGGTCTGCTCTGCCCTGATGCCAGAAAAATGACCGTAACTGCAATGACCGCACAAGCTGCGATACTTCCGGTTATCATGAATATGTTTTTATCAGTTCGTCTTTTCTTTTTCGCACCGGCAATAAGCTCTTCATCTATTTCTCCGATGTGTTCAGATAATTCTTCCGGTTTCACAGCAATCCCTCCTCACTGAGTCTTTGTTTCAGCTTTTGTCTTGTTCTCATAAGCATTGATTTGACCTTGCTTTCCGAAAACCCGAAATCCTTAGCAATAGAAGATACAGAGTCCATGTACCAATAACGGCAGATAAAAACATTTCTTTGTGTTTCAGGAAGACCCTTCAGAAAACTATTTATCAAAGCAGTTATTTCCTTATCCTCCGTTTCCCTTTCCGTATTGCTCTTATCTGAGACGCATTCAGAAAGCTCGTCAAGAGAAAGCTCATACTCATCTCCCCCACGCTTTTCAGCAGTCCGTTTTCTCCATTTACTGATGGCAAGCCTTCTTGTTATCTTACCGATAAATGCAGAAAAAACAGATGGACGATGCGGAGGAATACTGTTCCAGACATCAAGATATGTATCATTTACCGCTTCCTTTGAATCCTCCTCGCTTCCGAGAACATTGAAAGCAATAGTATAGCAATAGCACCCATACTTTTCAGCAGTCTTGACAAGTGCGGTCTCATCTCTGTCAAAAAAGAGTTTTATTATTTCTGCATCCTCCATAAGCATCACCTCCTGAGCCTTCTGTATATATAGTCGCAAAATATCCTGATCCGTTGCACTGTTTGTTACATTTTATCATTTTTTCAGAAAAAATAAAAGTGTCTGTAAAAGAACCTGCTGTCATTTTGCCCGGATCGTTTGCGTACAGAGGTGTTTCTTCGCAGTACTTGCGCACATCTTCAATTTGATCATCAGAGTGTACACATTTTCATTCAAAAATAAAAAACAGATTGTAAAACGAGATCGTTATTATTATAATAGTTTTAGAGATTATTATTTCAGATATCATTCAGAAAGGAAACTGTTATGAAAAGAAAAGCCATTTCACTGCTTTTGACTGCCGCACTTACCATACCTGTATTGTCGGGATGTCTCGATATGGATCTTACAGAGGATTCTTCTGATGAAAGCTCAAAGACCTCTGCGTCCGATAATACCGTTTCGGGATTATCCATGTCTGTCAGCGACAGCGACGGCAAAATGACGATCTCCCGCGCCGAAAAGAAAAACAAGCCTATGGGTGAAAAAGATACATGGAGTATTTTTGTTTATCTCTGCGGCACCGATCTGGAAAGCAACGGGGATTCCAACGCTACATCAGACATAGGACAGATGCTTGATGCAGAATTCGGTGATAATGTAAAATTCATTATCCAGACGGGCGGAACTGCCGAATGGATGAATGATATGTTTTCGACCGACGAAACAGAGCGCTACGTTATTCAGGGGCAGGATATCGAATTGGTTGAATCCCTGCCGCTTGCTAATATGGGTGAAGCTGATACCCTCAGGAGTTTTCTTTCATGGGGAGTTGAAGAATACCCTGCTGAAAAAATGGGTGTTATTTTCTGGGATCACGGCAGCGGAAGCATAAACGGTGTCTGTTTTGACGAGCTTAACGATGATGACTCACTTTCACTTCCAGAGATCAATTATGCTTTTTCAGAAGTATATGCAGGCATGACAGATCAGTTTGAATTCGTCGGTTTTGACGCTTGTCTTATGGGTACGGCAGAGGCTGCCAATATACTTTCCACTTATTCAAGATATATGTATGCTTCTCAGGAATGCGAGCCGGGAAGCGGCTGGGATTATACCGCAATGGGAAATGCTGTTTCAGATAAGCCTTCTCAGAATGGCGGTGAACTCGGAAAGATCGTTGCTGACAGCTTCTATAAAGAATGTCAGCAGACTGATGAAGAAAAAGGCTGTACGCTGACTGTAGTTGATCTTCAGAAAACAGATGATTTTATAGTGGCATTCAACGATTTTTCAAAAGAGCTCTATAATGCTTCTCTGAACGGTTCAAACCTTACTTCTATCGTAAGGAACATCAATGGTGCAGATAACTTCGGCGGCAACAATAAAACCGAAGGTTATACGAACATGGTGGATATCGGCGGCATTCTTGACGGCTGTTCGGATATTGCAGATCCTGATAAGGCTCTTAAAGCCCTGCAGGAATGTATCGTCTATAATAAAACAGGTTCTGACCACAAGCATGCATCGGGACTTTCTGTTTATTATCCCTTGCAGTTGGAAGGCTCGGAGGAGCTGAGTATGTTTGCCGCAGTAACAATCAGTCCCTATTATCTTTCGATCGTCGATATGATCGCCAACGGCTATTCCGATGATAAATATGATAATACCGCACTTTTCGGCAACGGCGGAAACTGGAGCTGTGATAACTGTGAATATGAGTATCTGGATGATGACTATTTTGATTATGCCGATGAAGGCGATGGAACAAGCAAACTCATCTCTTTCAGCGACGGTCCTGCAATTGATGAAGACGGTTCTTTCTATTTCACACTTACAGATGACTCACTTGAATATGCTTACGATGTAACAGCATTTTTATATATGGATAAAGACGGAAAAATGCTGGAGCTCGGCGAGACCTATGACATATATGCCGATTGGAAAAAAGGAACTTTCACAGATAACTTTGACGGATATTGGCTTTCTCTCCCGAACGGACAGCTTATCTGTACATACGTAGTAGATATTACAGACGACTATGTGATATATACTTCTCCGATATATCTCAACGGCAAGCGCACAAACCTGCGCTTCAGGCAGAACGATGAAGGAATAGTTATTGAGGGCGCTTGGGACGGCATAAATGATTCTATTGCGGCAAGAGGTATCCGTGAGCTGAAAAAAGGTGATGAGATCGAAGCAGTTTATTATACTGATGATGACACTGAAATAAAATCCGATATTTACAAATGGCGTGACGGCGACAATATAGTATATGAATACCTTCCCGAATCGGATTATTATTATTCTTTCTGCATTGAAGATATTTACGGAGATTACTGTTTTACGGACAACGCCCTGTTTTCGATAGATGAAAACGGAGATATCTTCTTTACAGAGGAATGATCAGAACGACTTATCAGTGGTGACAATATGAGCATAGGAATGAAACGAGGAACGGTGTATCTTGAACCGCATCAGGCGGATTGGGAACAGACCGCCGAAGAAACTATATACACACTCAAAAGCATACTCGGCGACATTGCCTCAGACATACAGCACATCGGCAGCACGTCCGTTAAAGCGATAAGTGCTAAACCGATAATTGATATCGCCGTTGCAGTAAACGATTATGAGCTTATTCTTGATAAGCGTTATATGCTTGAAAAAGCAGATATTATTTTCCGGTTTGACGAAAGGCCGGAGCAGCTTTTGTTTGTAATGGGCGATTTTGAAAAGGACACACGCTCACATCATATTCATGTAGTGCTTTACTGTTCTGATGAGTGGAACAACTATATCAATTTCCGTGATTATCTGAATACCCATATCGCAGCCGCAAGGGAGTATGAGGAAGTCAAGCTAAGGCTTGCAGAGCGGTATCCCGATGACAGAATAGCCTATACAGACGGCAAGCAGGGAGTCATTGACAGACTGCTTGATGAAGCAGCGGAATGGAGAAAGAAACAATGCTGATACGCTTTGCGGATAAAAACGACTATACAGAACTTGCTCTTATGAAGTGGGAACACGCAGCTGAAGATGATATAGAATACGGCGAAAAAAACACTGTCGGAGCTGATAAGGAGAGTTTTGTAGCTGGATTTGAGGAGTTTTTGCAGACACATGACGAATATATGATATTTGTAGCCGAAGAAGGCGGGATAATAGTTTCCGCTATGTTTGTTTGTCTGATCCCTAAGCTTCCGAAACCAAACGGACAAGCGAAATACATTGCATATTTAACGAATGTGTTTACGAAAAGTGAGTTTCGCGGCAAAGGCATAGGAACAAAGCTTCTTACATATATCAAAGAATACCTGACCGACTTGAAATGCGAGTTGTTATTTGCCTGGCCGAGTGAACGATCTGTAAGCTGGTACTCAAGAAACGGCTTTTGTCAGGAAAACGATATCGCAGAATGTTTGCTGACTGACGAATAAAACTTGATGATCATTCTGATACCGCAGGATCCGAGAGGGGCATAAAACGACTGATGAGTCTTTAATCCGGCATGTCAGATTTTAAAAAGGAGTAACAGCTAAGTGAAAAAAACAAAAATCACAATCGATCCGGATCATTTCCCTGATGAGATCGCTTCTTTTATCAAAGACTCTGATATTTATGACAGCAGTTGTTCAGAAGATGCAAGGGTTTTTTATATAAACAAAGATAACGGGTATTTCCTGAAGAAAAGCACTCATTCTGTATTATATCCGGAATACCTTATGCACGGTTATTTCCATACTCTTGATCTGACATCACCTGTTGTCAGCTATATAAAAACAGAGAATAACGACTATCTGCTGACCGAAAAAATAAATGGCACAGATTGTCTGGATGAGTTATATCTGAATAAACCCGAAAAGCTATGCGATGTCATTGCAGAAAGTCTGCGTTTTCTTCACAGTCTGTCCCATGAAAACTGCCCGATACAAGATCGGACCGACTCATATATAAAAGCTTTTTCGGAAGGTTTGTCAAAAGGCAAATACGAAAGAGATCTGTTTGAAGGATTATGGGAGTTTGGATCTTTTTCTGATGCCTTGGATGCTGCAAAAGAAGGAATGGATCATCTGGAAACAAATGTTCTTATCCACGGCGATTATTGCCTCCCGAATATTATCCTGAAAAACTGGGAGCTTTCGGGTTTTATAGATCTGGGAAAAGCCGGAGTATCCGACCGACATATTGATATTCTTTGGGGAATATGGACATTGAAATATAATCTGGGAACATTCAGATACACAGACCGATTTATTGACTGCTACGGAAGAGACCTGATCGATAAGGATAAACTCAGATGTATTGCAGCAATGGAGATCATAGGCGAAGGGTAATATTAAGGCTGTCATTCACAAAATAATTACTCAGATCATTGATAACAGCCCGACCGCTAAGCCTTGTTTGCCCAAAGGAAGTGCTCTTGGTGACCCTACCCTCAGGGGACTTTTTTGTAGTGTTTTTAGCAGCCCGGTGTCGCACCGAAGGTACGCCGGCTCTGCAGGGCAGGCACACTCTCAGGGCACTGCATGTAAAAAAGAAAGGGGCTGCCGCAAAACAATGGTTTTGCGACAGCTCCTTGTTAATTATCAGTTGCTCTGTTTTTCGGTGCTTTCAGTCGGTATAAGCATGGTCGATGAGTCTCCGGCTACCGTTGAAGGCAGCTTGCCATCCCATTTTTCGATGTACATCTGACGAAGGATGTTTTCCGTCAGGGATTTTTCAAGCAGATCATTTGCCTTGGCTTCAGCCTCTGCCTGAACGACCTTGGCTTCTGCATCAGCCTTTGCTTTTGCGATCTTGGTTTCATTTTCGTAGTTTGCCTTCAATTGCTGCTGTTCGGCTATCATCTTGTCCTCAACAGCTTTCTCAAAAGCATCGGAGAAATCTATATTGGTCATAGCGACTGTCTGGATATCAACATAGAATTTTTCATCTATGGCGCTTTTGATAGCATCCTCAACAAGAGGAGACATAGAGGCACGGTCAGCAATTATATTCATAGCCTTATGCGCTGAAAGCACCGCCTTCGTCTTTTCGATCGCTACAGATTCGATCCTGTTCTGCAAAGCGTCAAGTGAACCGTACTGTTCTGCGATCTTGATCGCCTTGTCCGGCATTATTTTATACTGCACTGTCATCTGGATATCCATAGTCTGAGCATCTGACGAATAGGTCGCAGTATTTATCGGGATAGTCTGTGTCTTTATATCGTATTTCTGATAGGTCTTCACTACCCAGAAATCGAAATACGTTCCGGCCTGCCTTACATTATTAGCCTGACCGAGATATTTTACGACAGCTACCTCACCCGTATCGACCGTATAAATGCTGAACGGGATACACAAAAAGCCCAAAAGCGATAGTATCGCACCTACGGCACCTGCCACCTTTATTCCCTTTTTGCTCTTCTTCATACCGAAAGCAAACAGCGCTGTAAACCCTGCCGTTATCAGCACGAACAACAGAATAAGAATGATTCTGATCGTCATATCTATCACTTCTCCTTCCAAGACAGATCCGATATTCTTCTCTGTGCATCGGAGATCCGCTCCGGTACACATTGTTAATATTTTAACACTATTTCCCTCTAAATCAATATCTAATATGTAAATTATTTATTTCCGGATTATTAACAGAAAAGCATACAAACTGTCCCCGGAACGATTTTCGGAGATGACTGAGCAGCGGGGATTTAAAAGAATCAAGGGGCTGTGAAATAATTCACAGCTCCTTCGCTATACAAAGTGCGCCCGAAGGAAGTGCCCCCCGGTGCGCCTACCCTGCGGCGCACGTTTGTTATAGTGTTTTTTCAG
>CADCPT010000293.1 GCA_902803385.1 uncultured Ruminococcus sp. | reverse complement strand
TGAAAAAACATAGCCGCGGCAATAAGCTGCGAATACTGATTCAGAGCGAACGCAGTGAGCGACAGCGCGATCTGACACCGGCGGCAAGCCGGCGCCGCAGGGTAGGCGCAAGCGGGGCGCAGGCGCAGCGGATGAGTCTTGACCGTATAAGCCGACATCGGCGGCTCAGAGACTTCCGTACAGATTAAGATCCCATGCAGGAATATATGGATGCTGGCGCAGATAAAGCCTGTATTCCGGAACAATGTCACTTATCAGAAGAGGCAGATAAAAAATGTCTTCGCTGCGGTGATATGCCGCTATGTTCAGCTTTGGTCTGTCGCGCCTGAGGGTGTTTATCCCTCCGATAATAGCCTGCTTTTCGGCGCCTTCGACATCCATTTTAAGATAGGTCAGCCTTCGCACAGCATAAAGGGTATCTATTTTTGTCACGGCAAGACTCTCTCCGTCTGACGAAACAGATGAACCCCGCCCCCTGCCCTGAGTGAAACACATATCCATATCCTCACTCCAGATCCCCATACGGAAAAGCCGGATGTTTTTCATGCCCCTTGTGTGTTCCTTCAGCTTTGCAAAGGTCCTGCGGTCAGGCTCCAGGGCGGTTATATATGAATATCTGCCGCCGGTTCTGTCAAGCAGCTCATCAATGGTATCTCCCCTGTATGCCCCCAGATCAAGATAGCTTTCATCCTCTCCCAAGGGGATAATACTATCAAATACCTCGCTTTTATCGGTAAAAGCTGCCTTCAGCTCATCAAGACTGCCTGTCAGCTTGTAGGCTATTATATGCTCAAATACTTTTCTTGATTGGTCGTCTGCAAAAATCGCAGCGGCTTTTTCTATATCCCTATAGTTTTCTTCAAGAAACTCGCTGCACCAGATATTGTCGCCGTATACCGGAACATCCGGAGCAAGAACGGTACACCGCTCCGAAAGCGCAAATATCCTTTCCGTTACCTCGGGCAGCGACGAACCAAAGGCGGTGAGGATGATCTCATCCCCGCCGCCGCATGATACTTCGGATATTCTTCTGACCTTAAAGCCTCTGAATGACTGCCCCCGGACAAAATCATCGCTTGCACAAACTCCTGCTATACGTATATTCCTTCGTTCAAGCTCATTGATCACTTTGTCCGCGCCGTTCCCCATTCCGTAAATAATTATCGGTCTGTTTTCTTTTTTCAGGTAATAGTATATATCATGTCCGGGAAAATTCAATTTGTGCCTCCGCAGGATCATTTGATGTACATTGAGATATCGAATGCCTTTACCGAATGTGTAAGAGCGCCGACAGAAATAATGTCCACGCCGCTTTCGGCAACGGCCCTCAGAGTCTCGTCGGTTATTCCGCCGGATGCTTCAAGCAGAGCCCTGCCGTTTGTGATACTGACAGCCTCTTTCATAAGCCCGGGGCTCATATTGTCAAGCATAATAATATCAGCGCCTGCAGCAAGGGCTTCTCTCAGCTCATCAAGATCTCTTGTTTCCACTTCTATCTTGGTCATATGACCGAGCTTCGAGCGCAGCTTGGTGATAGCAGGGGTTATGCCGCCGGCAGCGTCAATATGATTGTCCTTGAGCATTGCTGCATCGGAAAGATTATATCTGTGATTGCGCGCATCCGTACACATGACCGCGTATTTCTGCAGCGGGCGAAGTCCCGGAAGGGTCTTTCTCGTATCGGCGATAGTTGCATTCGTGCCTTCAACGATCCTTGCATATTTATCCGCTGCGGTCGCGATACCGCTCATATGCTGTATCAGGTTGAGCGCTGTCCTTTCGCCCTTCAGCAGAACGGATGTCTTTCCGTGAAGCAGCATTATATCGTCGCCGTATTTTACCTTATCGCCGTCTTTTTTGAGATATTCTATCTCTGTGCTGCTGTCAAGAAGCTCAAACACCCTTGCTGCTACCTCAAGTCCGCACACTACGCCGTCAGCCTTTGCCATAAGCCTTCCCTCACCCATCTGATCGGCAGGGATAAGATAGTCAGTGGTGACATCAACATAGCTGATATCCTCAAGCAGCGCAGTCTTTATAATATCGTCAACATAAAATTTATTCAGGATCATTTTCCTTGATGACCTCCCTCAGTACAATGGCCGCTACAGTTGCAAGGCTCCTTGCCTCTACAAAATCGCGGTTTATCTCATAACCTCCGCTGATGATATCGCTCAGTATCTCCTTAATCCTTTCAAGCCCCGCGGGAGCAGCGTCGGGATTGGGAATGACGAAGTGACAATCCTGCATGATCTTCCTTATCTCTGTGCGGAAGCCATGCGGCATCTGTACGCCGGAAAGATCGTCAGACTCTGCAAAATCACCGAAGGGCACCTGCTTTTCGTTCCTGAGTCTTTCCGTGATATCAGCCGCTGCCCTTCTGGAGAAAACAAGAGCTTCGAGCAGAGAATTGCTTGCAAGACGGTTTGCCCCGTGAACGCCTGTATGTGAGCATTCTCCGGCGGCGTAAAGCCTGTCTATAGTAGTGCGCGCGGAAAGATCAACGTCTATGCCGCCCATAAGATAATGCTGGCACGGGAATACGGGGATCCTGTCCTTTGTTATGTCAATGCCTTCCTTAAGACAGTTTTCGTATATCATCGGGAATCTGTTCCTGACAAATTCAGCGCCCTTTGAGGTTATATCAAGATAGAATTTTTCGCTTCCGGTGGCTATGGATTCTCTCATTATCGCATTTGATACGACATCTCTCGGAGCAAGATGACCGCGAGGATCATATTTTTCGCAAAAGCGTTCTCCGTAGCAGTTAAGAAGCACAGCTCCCTCACCGCGCACCGCTTCGCTTATAAGAAAGCGCTCGCGGTCGTTTTCTGCGGCAAATGCTGTCGGATGGAACTGTATCCAGCTCAGATGCTTTATCTCTGCGCCGAGCATAAACGCAAGGGTTATGCCGTCGCCGGTAGCGATAGCGGAATTTGTGGTGTACTGATACACCCTTCCTATGCCGCCGCTTGCAAGAATACAGTATTTAGCGGCGACCACCCTTGAGCTGCCGTCCGGCAGAAGAAGTCCTGCCAGAAATCCGCCTTCCGTCTGATCCAGCTTGTAAAGCAGGGTATTTTCGCAGATATCAATGTTTTCTTTTTCCCTTACCTTTGCAAGCAAGGCATCAACAATAGCTTTTCCGGTCGAATCCTTGTGATGCACTATCCTGTGGCGGCTGTGACCCGCCTCAAGAGTTTTCTGCATAGTACCGTCACTGTTCAGGTCAAAATCGACCCCGAGCTTTTTCAGGTTCCGTACATCTCCGGGTCCTTCCTTAACGAGCACCTCAACGGCAGCGGGATCGTTCTTTCCCTTTCCGGCGGTCATGGTATCCTCAAAATGCAGCTTGTAGTCGTCATCTGTAAGATCGAGAACTGCCGCGACTCCGCCCTGGGCAAGAGAGGAATTTGAAAGAGTAAGCTCCCGTTTTGAGATAAGCAATATCCTTACGTCATCGGGAAACTGCAGCGAACCATACAGCCCTGCAGCGCCTGTTCCGACAATGAGAACATCATATTCTTTATTCATATCGAGACCCCATTTGTCTGTATATTATCAGCCGCCGCTGCGGCTGACGATTTCTGCACCATACTTATTCTATTGTATCACACTTCTTTTCATTTTTAAATAGCAAAAGCAAATTTTCCGCAGACACGAATATTATAGTTTTTTTCAGAGGTGCCGCGAGGGAAGGCAACGCCCGACCGTTGCTGCGCAACGACCGGGCTATTTTAGACTTGTTTTTTTAGAGGTGCCGCGAGCTAAGCTCGCGGCACCTCTAAAAAAACACTATATCCAAGTGCGCCGCAAGGTAGGCGAACGTGGCTGCGAACGAGGCTGTATCAAAAAGATACTTCCTGATATTGAAAAACTGATAAAAATCTGATATTATATCAGTGTGTATTTTTTCTGACAAACCATTGTTCCGGAGGTTTTGATGTGAGTAGAAAAAATAGAATGGCAGAAAAGCAGAAGGCAAAAAACTCTCTTTTCCGCAGGAAAAACGATCAGCCCGAAAAAAACGGCATCCGTCTTGCAAAAAGATGGAAAAGAGGTATTGCATCGGTCTTTTTCAGCCGGTTTGCTTTGGTGCTGATATTTCTTGTCTTTCAGGCCATGCTGATGCTGAACCTGTTCGATATCCTGACCTTTATCATTGCGGAATACGTCATAGGCTACGAATTCTATCTTGCCCTGTTGGAGCTGATGCAGCTGCTCCTGATAGTAATAGTGGTCAACAGCAGAATGAATTCCGCAGCTAAAGTACCATGGATATTGCTTCTAAGCGCAATGCCTTATTTCGGGATTCTGTTCTATGTATGGACAAAGTTTGAAATGGGACACAGAAAGATAAAGAAAAAGCTGAACGATATGAAAAAAATGCCGGGATGCACTCTCCACCAGAACAAAGGCCCTGCCGAGCGGCTGAAAAAAGCGGATGAAAGCTCCGGTGCGCTGTCAAATTATCTTTTTAAGATAGATAATGCCCCGGTCTATGAGAATACACAGGTCGAATACTATCCTCTCGGCGAGGACAAGTTCATCAGTATGCTCGAAGAGCTGGAAAAGGCAGAAAAGTTCATCTTCATTGAGTATTTTATCATTGCAGAAGGATATATGTGGGGAAACATCCTCGAGACCCTCATAAAGAAAGCAGAACAGGGCGTTGAAGTGCGCGTTATGTATGACGGCACCTGCGAGCTTTCAACTCTTCCGCATGACTACCCGCGGAGGCTTTCCAAGGTCGGCATCAAATGTCACGTATGGGAACCGATAAAGCCGGTCGTAACATCCTCTTACAACTACCGCGACCACAGAAAGATACTTGTTATCGACGGCAAGGTCGCTTTTAACGGCGGAGTCAATCTTGCCGATGAGTATATCAACCGTGAAAGCCGCTTCGGTCACTGGAAGGATACGGCAATAAAGCTCAGCGGTTCTGCCGTAGACAGCTTTACGGTCATGTTCCTTCAGATGTGGAACGTAAACGAGAAGGTCCCGGAGGATTTTTCAAAGTATCTCGATCTTTACGATAAAGGAAAAAAGGCAAAGGGCTTTGTAATACCGTATTCCGAATCACCCCTTAACGATCATAAGGCGGCTGAAAGGGTCTATGCGAATATCCTTTATAACGCAAGGGATTATGTGTATATCATGACGCCCTATCTCATTCTCGATGACGAGCTTATGACGGCGCTTCGCTTTGCCGCAGAGCGCGGTGTGGACGTAAGGCTGATACTTCCGGGCATACCGGATAAAAAAGCCGTTTATGCCCTTGCAAAGAAGCATTACAAGAATCTTCTCAGGACAGGAGTAAAGATATATGAATATACTCCGGGCTTTGTTCATGCAAAGGTATTTGTCAGCGATGACAGACGGGCAGTGGTGGGAACGATAAATCTCGATTACCGAAGCCTTTACCACCATTTTGAATGTGCCACCTATATGGTCGATGTTCCCTGCACAAAGAATATCCTTGCGGATTACCGCGCAACTCTTTCAAAATGCAGGGTCGTTACATTTGATACGATAAAACACGAAAAGCTCCGTATAAAGCTCACAGGCTCAGTAATGAAGCTTATCGCGCCGCTTCTTTAAAAACAGGAGGACAAAAAATGAAAAAGCTGATGTATTTTCTTATCACCGCTGCTATTGCGGTCTCCGCGGCGGCATGCACCCAGAGCGGAACAGATAAAAACGGATCCGGTGCTTCCGTGGATATATCCGTTTCCGAAAGCTCAATAACGGGAGAATCCGATACCGAAAGTTCAAAAGAGGAAAGCTCAAAACAGGAAAGCTCCAAGCAGGAAAGCTCAAAGCAGGAAAGCTCGAAGCAGGAAAGCTCAAAGCAGGAGAGCTCGAAGCAGGAAAGCTCGAGGCAGGAAAGCTCTAAGCAGGAAAGCTCGAAGCAGGAAAGCTCGAAGCAGGAAAGCTCGAAGCAGGAGACATCCGTACAGCAAAGCTCAGTGCAAAAGGCATCCGAACCGGAGCATTCAAAGCAGGAGCAGAGCTCCAAAGAAAGCGTTCCTCAGACAAGCCGCGAGCCTGAAAAAAGGATACCTCCGGCAGGTGCCGTCGGAAACGAACCGGGCAGGTTTTCTCATGAGCTTTTTACCGTTGACGAATACTATGAACCGATAAAGTCCGGAGCGATGGAAATAGAAGTCGTGACATATACGCATGCCGGCCATGAAAAGAAGGCAAGCGTTTACCTTCCTCCGAATTATGACAAGAATAAAAAATACAATGTCCTTTACCTTCTCGGCGGAGTGAGCGCAAACCAGTGGTGCTACTTCAAGCCGGGTGTAGACGACCCGTTCAGGAATATCCTCGACAATCTTATGACCTGCGGAAAAGCGGATCCGGTGATAGTTGTCGGTCCTGCTTTTTATCCTTCGGATGATATAAGGATAGGCGACGCAGACTTTGATTATCTCAATAAGGATTTCCGTGATGAGCTGAGAAATGTTATAATTCCGACGGTAGAAACAAAGTATTCCACTTACCTTACCGACACAACTCCCGAAGCCATCGAAGCCTCAAGAAAGCACAGGGCGATCGGCGGCTTCTCCATGGGCTCATCTATCACCTGGGATGTTCTTGCCAAAGACACTGATCTGTTTTATTATTATTTGCCGATGTCCGGCGGAAACTTTTCTGCCGAAGGAGTCGATTACAAGGTCGATCTCGGCGATACCCTGAAAAATAGCCTTGACCGTCTCGGCTACAACTGGAACGATCTGTTCATTTTTTCCTGTGAGGGAAGCGAAGACCATACAAAGAACAGAATGGAGCAGGTAATAAACGACTTCAAGAAAAACCATTCCGATATTATCAGATTTACGGAAAACGACAAATCAAAGGGGAACATAAGCTATATTCTGAAACAGGGAGCAAACCACAAATATCCGCATGCATATCAGTACATATGCAACGGCATAGTTGCCTTCTGGAACTGCAGATAACGCGAAGCCTTGTTTTCCTGCAGCGCACTCTTATTATAGTGTTTTTTCAGGGGTGCCGGGCGCGAAGCGCCTGGCACCCCTGAAAAAATTTTTTAGCAGCCCGGTCGTGCCGAAGGCACGGTCGGGCGAACGTGGTTAATGCAACAGCCTCCTCTGAAAAGACACCATAATAAAAGCACACCTCATATTTTGAATAAAAACTATATATTATGTTGCAAAATCTGTCACAAAGACGTATAATATATGTCAGGTTTGCTCTTTTGGTGCAGATCATCAGAACTGCAGACAGTATACTAATATGTTAGGAGATATCTGAAATGGAAAAAAGAGGTCTGTGGAGCTCACGCTTCACATTCATCCTTGCTGCCGTAGGCTCGGCAGTCGGTCTGGGCAACGCCTGGCGTTTTCCGGGTCTTGCCGCTAAGCATGGCGGCGGCACCTTCCTGCTGGTCTATTTTGTGGCGATGCTTGCAATGGGTATTCCGCTGCTTATGATGGAAATTTCGATTTCCAGAAAGCTTCGCAAGGGCGCCATAGAATCTATGCGAGGCATAGGAAAGAAGTTTGAGCCTATCGGCTGGGCGGCAACATCAAATGCATTCGTTATCGTCTGCTACTACTCAGTGGTCTTTGCATGGGTAATACTTATGTTTGTCAATTCCTGGCAGTTTGCCGGAATGACAAATAACCCAGAAGCTGCTTCGGCTCTGTTTTTTGACCTTACCCGTACAACAGGCGCTATCGAAGGCTCGGATATTCCGGGCGAGGTGCTTGTATGTCTGCTTATCGCCTGGGCGCTTATTTTCTTCTGCATCCGGAACGGAGCAAAGTCTGTCGGCAAGGTTGTCAAGTTCACTGTATTCGCTCCCGTTATCCTGCTTCTGATAATGGCAGTGAAGGGCTGTACCATGCCCGGCGCAATGAACGGACTCAGGATCCTTTTTGTTCCGGATCTTTCTGCGCTTTCCGATCCTTCTCTCTGGGTCGATGCCATAGGTCAGGTTTTCTACAGTCTTTCAATAATGATGGCTATTATGTTCGCCTACGGCTCATACCTCAACAATGATGCAGACGTAGCCGCAGATGCAGTCATCATTGCATTTTCCGATATGGCGATAAGCGTTCTTTCCGGCATTGTTATGTTCTCTACGATGGGCGGAACAGGAATGCTCGACAAGATCACCGACAGCGGAGTTGCTACTGCTTTTATCGTCTATCCTCAGGCAATAGTAAGCCTTACGGGCATCGGCTGGCTGAACGCACTGTTCGGAGCTATTTTCTACCTTATGCTCATAACACTTGCTATAGATTCTGCCTTTTCGATAGTCGAAGGCGTTTCGGCAGCTGTTTCGGATAAATTCCACCTCAAGCCTAAAACCGTTACCATCAGCGTTTGCGCAGTAAGCTTCCTTATTTCCCTCCTGTTTGTTTCACAGGCAGGTCTTGCATGGCTCGATATTGTTGACAACTGGACAAATCAGATCAACCTTATCCTCATAGGCGTGCTCGAATGTGTTGCTATAGGCTGGTTCTTTGATCTTAAAAAGGTACATCATGAGATCAACCGGAACGCAAAGAAGTTCAAGGCTCCTTATTGGTGGTTTGCCGCATCGGTAAAGATCATTTCTCCGCTCCTGCTGGCAGGGCTGTTCGTTTGGAATATGATCGTGCTTTTCGGTCAGAAGGGCGGATCCTACGGCGATTATCCCATCTGGGCTCAGGTAGCTGCAGGCTGGGTAGTCTCCGCTCTTGTATTCTCAAGCGGATTCATTGCAAGGATATTTGTAGCGAAGAAGAAAAAAGACGGTTATATTGAGGATGAAGTCATCTGGGACAGAGACAACGAAGTAAATGTCGATGATCCCTCTGCACCGGCAAAGCCAAAGGCTCAGGCTTCAATGCCTGCGGCAAAAAGCGGAAAGAAGAAAGCTTCCTCCAAAAAGCGCAGATAAGCCCGGCTTTTTTGAGTGCCGGATATAGTGTTTTTTCAGCGGGGGCTGTCGCATTAACACTGCCCCGTCCGCCCGTAGCAAGTGCCCCCCCGGTGCGCCTACCTTGCGGCGCCGGCGTGCCGCCGGTGTCAATTCGCGCTGTCGCTCACTTCGTTCGCTCTGAATTATCACCCGGAGGC
>CADCPT010000292.1 GCA_902803385.1 uncultured Ruminococcus sp. | reverse complement strand
TGACCAGGGGAGAACCAAACTTCTTGTCCAGAACCACGTTGCGGCCTTTGGGGCCGAGAGTGATCTTGACTGTATCTGCGAGCTGGTCTATGCCGCTCATAAGTGACTTTCTTGCTTCTTCGCCGTAAGCGATCTGTTTAGCCATAACTTGTTACCTCCGTTTTCCTTTTTGAATATATTACTCTACAACAGCGAGAATATCAGACTGACGAACGATAGTAAACTCTTCTCCGTCAAGCTTTACTTCTGTGCCAGAGTATTTGCTGGTGATGACCTTATCGCCAACATTTACATACATAGTTACTTCCTTGCCGTCTACCATTCCGCCGGGACCAACAGCTACAACAGTAGCGAACTGGGGCTTCTCCTGCGAAGCAGCGGTGAGAACTATACCGCTTTTTGTTGTTTCTTCAGCTTCTTCTGCCTTAACAACAACTCTGTCAAGCAAAGGTTTGATAGTCATTTATATTGCCTCCTTAAAACAAAACAGTTTAAAATACATTTTAGCACTCTTCCTCTCTGAGTGCTAAATACATTCTATACCCTTTTTATAAAAAAATCAAGACCTATTTTAAATATTCCTCGAAAATAGTTAAAAAAATATCAGGAATGCTTATCTTGATGCTTTATATAGTATGAGTGTATAAAAAGCTTTAGTACATAGTTACAGGAGCCTTGCCCGATCAGTACGGCCGATACTTTTCGTTAGGCAGACGGATGTTACATCCTGCTCAGCGCATCAAGCTCAGCATTGACCCGTGATCTTGATTTTGTAACTGCATCAAAGAGCCGGATCGCAAGAATAATCGGTCTTGTGATAAAAAGCTTATACAGAATCGGAAAACGCCTTCTGTACAGATTCGGAATAGTAAAAATACGAGAAAGCATATACTTTGTTTTTTCAAAGCCTGTAAGCTTTCCGGAATCAGAATTAATCCCGAGCCTTGAAATGACAGTTGTTGAAGCATTGCCGTATGCTCCGGAGGCCACAATAAACTCCAGAAGGTATCGTTCCTCATCACTCAGTCCGGCTTCGTCGTTCTGAGGGTCAAAAAGACGGATAGTAAGAGAACGGAGCTTTTTCTCAAATTCCGCTGCGCCGAGAGATCCAAGCTCATGACTTATATAGTCAAAATCAAGATCTCCGTTTTTCAGAAGAAAAAATTCATCTGTAATGCTGCGCAGACCTGTGCCGTGGCTTTCAAAATGGATAAGCGCATGCATGATATGAAAAATATAGAAATCACTCGCAGAAAACCTGTATTCCAGGCTTCCTTCACTGACGGGCATTAATCTGTCCCAGATATCAGCGTAATACGAAACACGCGCCTTGTCTTTAGTATTCAGAAGAGCACGATGTATCTCAAAGGTGTAAAACGGCGGCTTATTGTATTCGTCATGATATATCTCGCCGAAGCTTTCAGGGATATATCCTTCTTTTTCCATTATTTCTTTACAAGCCGATGCTTTTTCGTTTTTTACAAGCACATCAATATCGCCCATCTGACGCGTGCCGTATTCATAATAGAGATCCTTCAATATACAGCCCTTCATCGGAAGATACTCTATATTATTCTCTTCAAACAGCGAAAAGATCTTTTTTCTCTCAGCATCAAGCAAAAGATTGATCCTTATGGCATTCAGTTTTTCCGAACGGAATTTTTCCTTTATATATTCAGAAAAAATACTGTCATTCTCACAGTTCTGAATTACCGGAGCAACAAAGGCGGTCAGCTTATGATCTCTGAAAAATGCAAGTATTTTCCCCGGATCGCATCCTTTCAGATATTCAGGCTCCGGCTCTGTTTTTAATACGGCACAACGAAGGATATGAACTGCCGCATACTGTTCTTTACTCATTTTCAGCTCTTGTGCCATAAGACCGCTCCTTTCCGGATAACTGTGATCAGACTGAAAACACCTGTTTCATTGCGAAATACATATCCTTTACAACAGACAATAAGTGTTTTTTCATTATATCAATACTGCCCCGTCCGCCTGACCGGGCTGCTAAATATTTGTTTTTTCAGGGGTGCCAAGCGCTCTGCGCTTGGCACCCCTGAAAAAACAGCAGGCTTCGAAACGAACCTGCTGTTTGCCGGTATTGTTTATTCCTCTATCGCGTTGATCTCGCGAAGCTTGGATATAACCATATCAACATCAGATGCGATCCTTTCTTCAGGCGCATCATATTTTTCAAGCATAGCTGATATTATGTCTTCCCTGCTGGTATCAGTTTTGAGCAAATCAATAATAAACGCAGCAGTCGCATTGCTTTTTACCATGCCGTTGAATTCAGCGCTGGAAACACAAACCATTATCTGCTTTCCGTCAACATCCTGAGTAATAAAAGAGCTTTTCAGTTTCATACAAGATCTCCTGTTTATTTGTTTTTATTCTTGTTTGCTTTCGGGCAGAACTGCGTGCAAAGCTTATCTGTACATTCCGTGCATCTGATAGCCTTGTTGGTACCCTCCCAGAATCGTTCGGGGTGCTTTGCGACTCCTATCTCCCATACAATAATTACTGCTAATCCTGCAGCAAACAACGTAAGCGGATAAAAGCCCATTATAAAGAGCAAAGGCGTAAACATAAAGAAATGATCCCAGTTAAATATACGGCAGTTTGTGCAGCAGCGGCTGTCTGTAAGATATCTGAAGGGGCACCAGATAAGAACACAGATAAGATCTGATATGTAATATCCTATACATATCATAAAAAGAATGATGTGATCAATAACCCCGGTGTAATAAAGAACAGCAGGTATAGCATTGCCTGCAAGCCAGATAAGCATTGTTACAGCTGCTTTCTTGTTTTTTCTCTTCATATATTTCGTAAGCTTTTCTTTATCGGGCTTACCTTCCGCAGAAACAAAACAAAACTCAAAGTTTTTCTGTGCTCCGATAGGAAGAAAGCTTTTCTTAGGAACGAGCTTGATAGCCATATCCACCATCCAGATAAGCCACAGTATCTGAAGGACAGAGAAACCGGAAAAAAAGTTCCAGCCGAAGAGGATATCATACATTTCCCTGTGGAAAACAGCGGCATATCCGCACATCAAGCCGACAAGGCACCTTAATATGAGCCTGACTATGTATATTTTTCTCTTAACGGATATTTTCTTCTTGTTATTTGCAGGTGCTGCATCATTATTCGACATATTATCAACTTCTCTTTTTAATATAATGTAATTCAAAGGAAATCTATGATCTGCGACCAACAAATGACCGATCATATACCGGGGTCGAAGCTGGGCATGAGCTGCAGCTTGAAAAGATTCCTCTGATGCAGCATATCTATCCTCTGCTTTTTGCTTTCATCCTCTATAATTCCTTCGCGGATATACCGGTCAAGCTCTGCATATGTGAATCCGAGATTATCCTCATCAGTTTTTCCGCAAAGCCCGTCGATAGGAACCTTATCAACAAGGACATCCGGCAAGCCTATGAGTCTGCCGATCTGTTTCATTTCGTCAACGGTAAGCATTGAGCAGGGACTGAAATCACCTGCAGCGTCACCGTATCGTGTCGAATAGCCGACCCAATCCTCAGAAAGATTACATGTATTTGCAACTCTGCCGTTATGGCTCTGTGAAACTGCATAAAGCGTAGACATTCTTATTCTCGGAGGAAGATTGGTCAATGTCTGTTCAGACGGGTCAAACGGAAGATTATTCTTAACACCGTCGACCGCATCCTTGATATTGATAATATAATGCTTTATCCCGAGCGTATCGACAAGCAGCTTTGCCATATCAATATCGTGCTGCTCACCGTTCGGCATAAGAACACCGATAACCCTGTCTTTTCCGAGAGCTTCAACACACAGCGCTGCTACTATTGAGCTGTCCTTTCCTCCGGAAATACCGACTACAGCGTTACAGCCCTTTCCGTTATGTTCAAAGAAATCACGAATCCATTCAACGCATTCGTTTTTGACTTTTTCTGCATCAAACATAAGAACTCCTCCATTTTTTCTCACTTCTCGATCAATCCGTTTTCCGTAAATTCTAACACTCTGTCACAAAAGGAAAGAGCCGCCGGACGATGAGTTACTATTATTACTGTTTTATCAGTCATTTTTCTCAGGTTTTCAAGAAGTCTCTGCTCTGTTGCCGAATCAAGAGAGCTTGTTGCTTCGTCAAGGATGAGTATGGGACTGTCGGCAAATATCGCCCTCGCTATTGATATCCTCTGCGTCTGACCTTCGGAAAGGCCTGTTCCCCTTTCGCCTAAAACAGTATCTATCCCGTTTTCAAGCTCGGAAACAAAATCATAGGCACAGGCGACCTTAAGGGCGTTTGCCACGGCAGCGTCATCATCTGATCGTGCCCTGTCCGCAAACGCTACGGCATCACGGACGGTTCCCGACATAAGCTTATTGCCCTGAGGAACATAAGCAAAAAGCCTGTGCCACTGAGAAGAAAGCTCCTCTTCCTTATCGTCTAATACTATGCTGCAGCTGCCTTCATCAGCCTTGTAGACGCTCATCAGTAGCTTAATAGCCGTAGATTTTCCGCATCCGCTGTGGCCGGTAAATGCAACATACTCTCCCTTGCCGATACTAAAGGAAATGTTCTTCAGTGCGACAGGCATCTGCTCCTTGGTAATAGACGCAATATCCTCGGCAGGAGGATAGTATGTATAGGACACATTATTCATCCCTACGGAGACCATCCGGTCGTATGCCGAATGGATCTCCTCAGTGCTTTTAGCTTCACCGATATGATCATCAGGGAAAGACTCTATTTCCATCAGCCTTTCCGCACTTGCGGAAACGGCGTAGATACGCGGCAGATAACCGCTGATATTTACAAACGGCTGCTGTATCTGAGAGATCAGCTGCGTTACTGCAGTAAGGGTACCGAAGGTGATGATACCCGTCAGTATGCCCCAGGCACACCAGCAAATACCGAACAGATACATTCCGTGAACACAAATTCCCAGTCCGACATTACAAAAATTTGAAAACCGGATCTTTTTCATCCTTGCGGCCTTATGATCCTTCGCCTTTTCCGCTGCTTCTGCCGCTGTCTGTTTTTCGGCGGCAAAGCTTCGTATCATCATCATATTGCCTATAGATTCCTGAAGGAAAATCCTTAGCCTGCCGTCTTTTTCCTGGACGTTTTTATGAAGCTTTTTCAGAAGCTTCCTGAATGCGTAGGTAAAAACCGCCACCAGAATACCGCCGGGAAGAACGAGCCATGTAAATCCCGGCTGGAGAATAATAAGCATAACAACTGCGCTTATCATTTTAACAGCTGTTCCGGCAAGTCCGGGTAGGATATCAGTACATCCGTTTGCGACTACTACCGTATCGTTCGTGAGCCGGTTGAGCCATTCTCCCGAATGAACAGCACTTATCTTCGCATAATCCTTTTTCAGAAGGTTTTCGGTCATACGCTGCTTGAAAGCGTTTTCGAGGCTTGCTCTTGAAAGCTCGCTGACATGCCTTAGAACCGCTCTCATTGCGATCTGTGCCAAAACCAGAAGTATCACAAGCCAGACGTTCCTGAAAAATCCGGAGACATCCGACTGTACCGCACTGTCAACGATATTTCTGAGGAGCAGGGCATACAGTACACCGCTCGCGCCATGAGCCGTCTGCACCGCAAGGAGCAGAGCGATCAGCCATTTTTTTCGTCCCGGAACGCGCCAGAGCCATTTGATCGTGTTTTTATTTTTCATAAAACTATCCCACAATGAATAATCATACACTGAATATTATATTACAAAATGCACGGCATTTCAACTATAACATTGGAAAAAATCCCGTAAAATCATTTTTTCCAGGGACGCTTTTTACCTGTCCAGCCCTTTTCCTTCCAATAGCTTACATCTTTCTCATTCCAGCCCTTTTTCTGCAGCATTCGCATAATGTAGAAAAATCCCTTAGTTTTGAGACCTGCTCTGACTTTGCCATGTTTCTTTATGATACTCTTTGCTATCTTGTCTGTTGCCTTTTCGATCTCTTTTTTCTTTTTTTCACTGATGCTTTTCCAGTCAGTTGCGGCAACGGCATTGCCGTATTTGTATATTTTGGGAACGCCCCAGAAAAACAGACTGTCTGCCATATCCTTGTTTGTGGATTTCATGCCGGCTCCAGCGGCAGTGCTTATGCAGACGCCCTGTTTGAAAAACATCGAGGGTTCCGGAGAATGAACCATCCACCGATAACCGTAATGATCGAGAAAAGCTTTCATAGAGCCTGTTGCATGGTATACATAAACCGGGCTTGCAAGTATGATAACGTCTGAAACATCCATTGCCTTTGTTATAGGCGTCAGCTTATCATAATGAGGACATTTCGTTTCGCTGAGTGTAAAGCATTGGGTACATCCCAGGCAGAATTCTCCGAAGTCTTTTGGCAGGAAGAATTCCGTTATTTCTCCGCCTATCTTTTCAGCAAGCATACGAGCGATATGATATGTTGAGCCTTTATGATTCTGACCGTAAATAACCGTGATCTTCATAATTCATCTCCACTATTCAGACTGAATACCCGGTACAGACTCAGTCCTGTGCATTTCTCTGTTACTCCTTGTCCTTGACATTTTCGACGATATCCCATTTTTTCATAGAATGCATGGCGATAAGATGGCTTACTACAACATAGGCAAATACAAGAAGAAGAGTTATCAGGTATTCGGTAATGCTGTTTGCAAAAACATATTCCCTGTCAGCAGTACTCAGCAGCTCAAGCATGAATTTTGAAATAGCAATGCCCATCGGCAGACCCAGGATACATGAAAAAACAAACTGGAGGAACGACTGAACGAACCACTTGCGTGATATTTCCGAATGCTGAAACCCCAGCGAACGAAGAACACAAAGCTCGCGTTTCTTTTCAAGCAGATTTGTCTGAGCGGTATTAATGACGATAACAAGACCGATAATAACCGCAAAGCCGATTATGATCCATGCCGCAAGGTCATAGGTCTTGAATATCCTTTCGATGCCCTTATATGCTATTCTTGTGAATACCACATACAGATAATTATCATCCTCTGTCAGAAATGCAAGCAGCTTCTGTTCGTCCTTTTCATCTATATCGCAGATCAGTGAATAGACCGCAGGTTCTCCGAGCCTTCCTGAATCTGATAACGGGATATACTGAAAACGACTGACGGATTGGTCGGAAATATCACTGATCTTCAGATCAGTGCCGTTCACGGAGACTATATCGCCTTTTCCTGTGCCGAGAGCCTGAGCAAGATGACGTTCAAGTATTATCTCATCATCTTTGACAAAAAGCCTGTTATGCTGCTGATCATAAACGCCTATCTGTTCTGTTGAAGAATCAATACTGTTTATTATCCCCTTTTCACTTTTGTCGCCGAATACTATATCCTCCTGATAAAACGGGACTTTTTCAATATCCCTTGCAACTCCGAGAGCTTCAAGCTCTTCCATAAATGCTTCATCGGGTTCTGCCTTCAAAAAAACCTGACAGTCGTAATGTATCCTTTCACTGTAAAGCTGATTGAGCAGATAATTCTTTGAAGATAAAAAAGCAAGCGCGGAAAAGATCATCATTACGGATGATGAAATACAGATAACGGAGAAAACAAATCTCATTTTATTTCTCACGAGTGTAGCTACACTGAATTTTGACAGAGGAAAAGCCTTTGCAGTCAGCCTTTGCAAAAGCATGGGGATCTCCGCTGTTTCGGGTGCAGGCCTCGACATAGCCTCGCTTGGCTGTATTCCCGATATAACGCCTGTGCTGATAAGCGTTGAAAGCTGACCCGCAGCAATAGTAAGAACGACCGAGAACAAAAACATTATCCAGTCAAATCTATATATGAATTCAGGAAGAGGAAAGAAATCCTTATAGTAGTTTCCGACATACAGCAAAACAAGCCAGCCGATCAGAACTCCGAGTATGACCGAAAACAAGGAAACAATTAGATTGACTCCGCAAAAGAGCAGCTTTATGCTTGTTTTGGAAAAGCCAAGCGCCCTCAGTATACCTATTTCGCGTCGGCTCTGCTTTATTATAAGCGACATAAACATAAAGACAACGATAAGGATAATAGCAAAGAATATGACCGGCATCACCACAGACAAGGTCTCAACTGTTTTAAGGTTTTCTTCGATCCTTTTCTTTGCAGATGATTTTTCAAAAGAGATACTGCTTTTTACGTCTATCTTCTCATCTTCAAGAATATCGCATAGCTTTGAAAGCTCCGAATCGATATCGGCACCGTCTTCAAAGTAGGCAAGAAACTGGTTGCAAAGCATCTCGAAGCCCTCGCCTTCTTCAAGCTGGCCATATGCCATCTCGATCTCAGCCTCGAGATCCTCAAATTCACTCAGCGCCTTTGTTCTCTCGTCAATGAATTTTTTCTCGCTTTCCGTTATTTTTTCCTCTGCATCGGAAAGCTGAGACTTTATATCCTCTATTTTTTCAAGAAGCTGGTTTCTTCCGTCGGCTATCTGACGTAGTCCGTCGTCGACCGAAAGCAGTTCTTCCTCTGTCTCCCTGATACTTTCGTTGATACGGGAAAGCTTTTCCTGATCCTCGGGAGTCTTTTCAGGCAATGCCTCTATGGCTTTCTTTTCCTCGGAAAGCTCCGTTTCCCTTTTTTCAAGCCCGGAGCGTTTTTCGTTCAGTTCCTTTTCACTGTCCAGCAGAAGCTCCAGCTTTTCTTCCGATTCTTCAAAGGCAAGCTGAAACAGAAGCTTATTTCCGGCAAGCTGGTTTTTTGCGTCGGAAAGCTTCGTCTCGGCAGAATCAAGCTCTTTTCGCACCTTTTCCCACTCAGAATCAAGCTCGCTCTTTGCTTCGTCGTAATCCCTAACCTCTTCCTTACTGAGAAGATCGACGCTTGCATATGCGTAGCCGAAATCCATATTTACGCCCCAGGAATTATCCGAGGGCTGAATCGAAAATGTTTCAGGACAAGTCACAAGCCCCGAAACGAAATAATCCCTGTAATCCTTTCCGACCTTGACTTTTATTGTGTCTCCGGCTCTGATACCGTTATCTTCGGCGAAATTGTATTCAAGATACAGCGAATCTTTTCCTCCGGCATCACACTGCGACCAGAAACAGAATTTTTCCCTGTCGTCATGGTTATAGGAAAACACCCTTACTGACAGATATCGCCCCTCAGGGATTATCAGATCGGTATCTCCGCATAATCTTGCGTTCATTTCCGACAAAGACGGGAGAGCTTTAAGCTTTTCAAGATTTTTTCTATGAGTCACATCGGTGGTTATTACAGCATCAGGATAGCTGTATCCATCCATGTAATCATAGACGGAATCATAAAGGGATACATATGAAGATGAAAGCCCGGTCATAAATGCACAGCCCATTGCAGATACGATCATTATAGAAAACAGCAGCTTTTTATACTTTTTGAAAATGGGCAAAATCATTCTTTTCATAATCTTACCACTCTATCTCCGAAGCACTGACAGGTTTTTCGTTTACTGTTATCCTGGTGATCCTGCCGTTTCTCATTTTGATTATCCTGTCGGACATTTTGCCTATCTCCTGAGTGTGAGTAACAATAACAACAGTTTTGCCATGCTCTCTTACGAGCCTCTCCAGCTCCACAAGTATCTGTTTTCCTGTTTCATAATCAAGAGCGCCGGTAGGCTCATCACACAGCAAAAGCTCAGGATCCTTTGCAAGACCCCTTGCAATAGATACCCTTTGCTGCTGTCCGCCCGAAAGCTGAGAAGGATAGCTGTTCATTTTTTCCTTCAGACCGACAATTTCAAAGACCTCGTCAACAATACCGGGCGAGTGAACAACATCAGCCGTAAGGGCAACATTTTCCTTTGCGGTAAGCTCAGCAATAAGATTAAAGGACTGAAAAACAAAGCCTATGTTTTTTCTTCTGAAATCAGTAAGTCCTCTGTCGTTCAGTTTACAGATATCCTTTCCGCCGATAAGAATTGAACCCTTGTCGGGCTTATCCATTCCTCCGAGAGCATTGAGAAGCGTACTTTTTCCGCTGCCTGAGCTGCCGAGTATGGTAAGAAGCTCTCCGTCATAAATATCAAGCGACACACCGGCAAGAGCGTCAATTTTAACATCTCCCTTGCCATAGGACTTCCAGAGGTCGCAGGCTTCCATAAGGATCTTTCTTTCAGCTTCCAAAATAACATCTCCTAATCTATCTTTTTCACCACTCCGGGCTCATCGACGGAAAACTCATACATATCATTATAATTCATCCCGGCGCACATCTTCATTGTTTTTTTTGTGCAGTTATAAACACTGCTCCAGACCGTTATGACCATATGGGGAAGATATTTGTGATGATAGTGAAGAGTACAGCTCTCTAAAAGCTTCATCGCATCCTTTTCTGATATGCTGTGGTCACATTCACATAGCCTTTCATCTATCCTGTGATATCTGTCCCGTCCCATTTCCTTGCGGTTATCTCCGCCCTCCGTAAGAAAGAAATTAGTAAGCTTCAGGTTTTCGTCCTTTTCAGACTGACGGATAACATGCATCTCGTTATTGACATATTCAACAATTGCGCTGTTGCCGTCCGCATCCGCAAACTGATAATGATAATTCGCATACAGAGGGTCATACATATCATACTGCTTCAAAAACTCTACTGCCTCGTCAACATTTTTGCATTTATCAAGTATTCCTCTTAAGGCTATCGGAGTAATTATAGGAGTTTTTCCGGTCTTCTGTTTCGTAGACTTTGCCTTTATCTCCAGTATTGCAGCCGCCAGACCCATTTCGTTGATCCCGTCCATACAGCAATAGGGCGCTGCCATTACGCGAGTGTGGTTTTTAATGTTTTTCGGGTTCTGCCACTTCTTCCCGAAAAGAAAAAACGACCCGAAGGTAACAGAAATGCTCCTGTATGCGTTTTCAGGTGACGTCCATGTGACGATACAGATCGAATCCTTGTAATCAAAGTTCCTGCCAAGGATCACATCATTATCGGGAGTTCTTGAATTGAAGGTCGAGCATCCGCAGTCTCTGACAAACGGATTTATATAGACCTGCTTTGATCTAACATGATCCTGAGCAAAGCGGGCAATGCCGAGAATCCCTTTTTTTCCCTTTTCTAACAGCTCATCAAGACCGTATGAGCCTTGATAGACTACTGTCCAGATATAATCATCGACCTGTCTGAAGGAAGACAGTGTCTCTCTTTTTGCCTTTTCGGCCTCTTCCCTGTTTCTTTTCATTTCTTCACCTGCTGTATTCCTGATACTGTATTGCTTACAAACATACTTATTATCTCCGGATCGTTGATGACACGGACGGTTTTGAGCTGATTCTGCGATGCGCCATGTGCAATGCGGTATTCCCTGTATTCACGGAAGGTATTGTTTTTGACCTGACATATCAATGACGGAGAGGTCTCACCGATATTGAGCATACGTTTATGCTCATGATTCTGTTCGGAAAGCTTCTTATCAAATAATGATGAAAGTTCCTTTACCTGTGCAGTGGAAAGCTCCTCCTCGGTCTCGAGAAACAGCATCAGGCGCCATGGCGAATGGGTGGTATCGGGATATATCGCATAGTCTGAAATATGGATCCCGGCAGTTTTTTCAACGGAATTGACCGCATCGGAGATCTGTTCGGAGGTGAGCTTTACACCTGTTATGTTTATAACCTGATTCTTGCGGTAAGCAAAATGGATAAGCGGATTCTTACCGATGAAGCCTGTAACTCTGACAACATCCCTTATCCTGTAGCGATAAAGACCCGAAAGATTTGTGATCACTATCTCGTAAAGCTTACCGACTTCAAGCTCATGCCTTTGCAGAGGTCTTTCGCATTTTTCTCCGACAGGGATAAACTCAAAAAAGCCGCTGTCAGTCAGAAGCAGGTATTCATCCGATTCTATATCCTTTGCGTTTGCGATGAGCGCCTCGCTTGAAGAATACGTTTCATGATAGAAGGTAATACCCTCGCCGCAGTATTCCCGGAGCTTCTTTGCGAAGCATTCAAATTCACCGGTACCGATACCGATAATAACGCAAAGCTTTTTCCATATTTCAGCCATAATACCTTTTTCGGAATGAGAGTCGAATATTTCACGAAGCTCCTGTGCTCTTTCCGGATCGGGACAAAGCTTCTTATTCAGTCCGGACCTGAGATCATCCGGCATACAAACGGAATCATTTATCCTGCCCTTTTCGATATCATTAAGAAGCATTTCCCTGTTTTCAAAAATATAGGACATAAGGTCGGTTATATTTGACATGAATACAGCGGCGATGTAGGAAAGATCTCTGTCCTTCAGAGCATAGAAAGACTTAAGATACTTCATATCGACCCCTTCGCCGTGACCGAAAACATCCCTCGGGAAGCAGGTGATCACAGGTATCAAAAAATAAGCGCTCTTCAGCGTATATGCAGAGATAAGTCCTTCTTTTATCCCGCCTTCAGTCAGATTAGTTTCCGTTTCTACCGTATTAAGTCCCTTGCCGCAGTGAAAACCGCGTTTTCTCATTTCCTTGCTTATGATATTCATATAAAGTGCTACAGTTTCGGTATACGGTCTTGTAGCTTTCTTTACGACAGGTATCCTTTTTACGTTACCGAAGGTACCTGAGGTATTGGCAAAGAAAACGACCCTGTCGGACGTAAGAAGGCCCTGTTCACCTTTTACAGCGATACGGTCGATATATCCGCGGTAATCATCATAAGTCGTGAACGGAACATTATCCTGATAGTCTTTGATAGTTTTTATATCTGCGAAATTATATTTTTTTCCGTATTCAGTATCACGGTTTTTTCTGACAAGGTCAAGAAGAAGCTTTTCACTAACTTTGTCGATATTCATGCTATCTTTAAGAATTCTTTTACGGCACATTTCTCCGTAAACGGAAACCGCACCGACAACACAATAGTTTTTGACCTTTTCAAAAAAACGCATCCGACTCATACTCCATTCAATAAAACAACTGTTATATCTAAAAAGCCATGCTTTAACTAATAAAGAATATACATTAAAACAAATATTATAACCTATTTATAATATCAAAGATCATCGGTTTATTCAAGAGTCATTATACCCAACATAACCCATATACAGATAGTTTTTTTCTTCATGTTGTTCATAATATCCCGTCCGCCAGGGACTGTAAAAAAATACGCAGTCCCATTTGTACAATTCCCGTGTGCCCGAGGAAAGCGCCCCCCTTGTGCGCCTACCCTGCGGCGCCGGCGTGCCGCAGGTGTCAGATCGCGCTGTCGTTTCGTGCAAACCACCGCCAGACCGCGCCTTCGGCACGACCTGGCTATTATTATTTAGTTTTTTCAG
>CADCPT010000291.1 GCA_902803385.1 uncultured Ruminococcus sp. | reverse complement strand
GCTGTACTTCTTCTTGTTGTTCTCGGAATAATCGCTGTCGTTATCATTTTCGGTGTGATCGCTAATTCAAACAAGGAAGTTGACCTTGACAAATACATCTCCGTATCCTACGACGGCTATGACGGCAACGGCGATGCAGAGGTCGTTTTTGATAAGGACAAGTTCTATAAGGACTGGAAGGACGAGCTCAAATACAAGAAGCAGCCCGACAAGACTATGTCTTCGTCAATAAAGAGTGACAATCCGGCTTCCTTCATTTACTACTATATCGAATACGCACCCGAGCTTGACAAGACCTCAGGTCTCAGCAACGGTGATACCGTAACAATGAAGTGGAAGATCTCCGATTCAGTAGAGGAGCTCATCAAAGAGTATGTAAATGCTGATATCAAGTATTCCGAGACAAAGACCTTTACCGTAAGCGGACTTTCCGAAATACCCAGCGTTGATCCGTTTGAGGGCATCGAAGTAAAATTCACCGGCAAGGATCCCAACGGATATCTCGAGGTCGATACCTCAAAATCAAAGAACTCAAGCTACTATTTCTACTACAAGGCTGACAAGAGCAGCAACCTCTCAAACGGCGACAAGGTAACACTCAGCGTTGAATCACCGGATTCTTCTATGGATGCTAAGGACTACTACAAAAAGTACAGCGATGTAGTTCTCTCAAAGACAGAGGAGGTATATACAGTTTCCGGTCTTGCAACTCCGGTGAAGAAGGCTTCCGAGATCTCAACACAGGCTGTTGCAGATCTTTCGGCTATTGCAAAAACAAACGCAGAAGACAATATCAAGGATCAGGGCGACAAGGCAACTCTCAAATCTGCTGAATACTACGGAGCTGTAGTTGCTTCCGACAAGAAGTCTGATTCCTGGAACGCAAATTACGTTTACATCGTTATGAAGGTGACAGCTGACTGCAAGCCCAGAGATACAAAGGAAAAGAATTTTGATCTCACCTACTACACCTACACAAGATTCTCGAACCTTTACAACTCAGGCTCAGAATACGAGGTCGACAGCTATCCTTCAAGCTGCTACGACAGCCTTAAAAACGATAAGACCAACGCTTACCTCTACGGATATGAAACAACTGACGATATGCTGAACGCTATCCGCAAGGAAGCAATAAACTATGATATCGATTCAAGTTTCGGCGGCGCCCAGACAAGCACTCCCGAAACAAGCAACCCCGAGACGAGCAAGCCCGAAACAAGCAAGCCTGAAAGCAGCACAGAAGCATCTGATATTCCCGAACCGAGCGATCTTGAAATGACGCTTGAGGAATATGTTGAGTATTACAATTCAACAGATCCGGTCAGTGATGACAGCCTCAAGATATATGTTGAGAACAAGGATACCTTCGTATACGAATACACCCTTACCGACGATGAAGTCAAGGCCAACAGCAAGGAAACGATAGACATCCTTCTCGAAGCATCAAAGAGCACATACGAGTCCATAGCATCATCCCTCGAGGACGCTACGACAACCAAAAATATCAAGGTCAAGGTAAAGTATGTAAAGCCTGACGGCAGCACATACACCGAAAGGATCTATTCCGCTGCTTGATCGCAATGATCTGACAGCAAAAGAAACCGCCCGACCGTGCCGAAAGGCACGATCTGGCGGTTCTTTTTTTCAGAAATGGTTCTGTAAAACAATTCACAGCACCTTCACTATACAACGTGCGCCCGAAGAAAGCGCCCCCCGGTGCGCCTACCCTGCGGCGCCGGCGTGCCGCCGGTGTCAGATCGCGCTGTCGCTCACTGCGTTCGCCCCGGATCAGCACACGGAAGCTTATTGCCGCGGCTGTGCATTTTTCGCCTTCCATATTTCACACACCATCGCTTTCGTATATCAGTGTTTTTATTAGCCCGGTCGCGCCGAAAGGCGCGGTCGGGCGGACGAGGCAGTGTTAATGCGACAGACCCCTCTAAAAAAACACTATAACAAACGTCGATGTCCCCCGAAGTCTGCCCCAGGTGTCGCTCGCTCCGATCAAGCGGGCTTGTCGGGGCTTTGCTCCTTGTTTAACAAAAGGGTGCCGGGATATCTGCTCCCGGCACCCCTTATTTATACTGTTGTTATTTTCCGAATAATGCCTGCCTTGCTTCAATAAGGCTTCCGCTCATTATCGTGTATTTTGAAAGAAGCTCGCCGCTGACCTCGGGCGAAATGTTCGTGTGAAGATACAGAGAATCCATTCCTGCCTCATAGGCACCGCGGATATCTGTATTGCAGTCATTTCCGATCATAATGGACTGCTTGGGATCAAGACCATGCTTTTCAAGTACCTTCTTAAAAAACATAACATCGGGCTTTGCACAGCCTTCGTCAGACGAGATCAGGATATCGTCGAATTTTTCCCAAAGACCTGTCATCCTTATCTCAGGCTCGGTAAATATCCTCTGGGCATTTGAAAGCAGATAAGCCTTTCCTCCGTTTTCTCTTATTGCGTCAAAAAGCTCATCCACTCCGTCGTAAAGCCTGATATATGTAATAGACAGTGAGCGGAATACCCTTCCGGTAAATGCAGCTATCTCATCAGAACAGTCTACACCCTTTTCGGTATAAAGCCTTTTGAAAACATTCTCTATAAGCGGCTCGGGAGTAGTGGTATACTTTTCTTTGGGAATAGACTTTGTTTCATCAGCAACAAACTCCCAGTATTTCTTTTTTAGCTCAGTAGGTTTATAGGGAGCTCCGCTCATGGAATATATCATTGCCATATTCTTCCAGATAGAGCGCTTCCACTCGTTAGTATTGATATCGATCAGTGTTCCGTAAAGATCGAAAATGTAGTTTTTATACATGGCGCACCTCCGATTCAGTGTTCGTCAACTTCCTTTATTTCAGTATATAACAAGTTGTGAATAATTGCAATAATATAATCAAAAAAATTTAAAAATTTATTAATAATTCTGAATTTGTATTGAGAACATTTCATTTTTGTTTTTTCATACTAATATCTGGTTGAAAGCAGACTTGGATCTGCAGTCTGTTTTTTTATCGGATATTAGTATCAGGAGCTGTGAAATAATCCACAGCTCCTTCGCTATTCAAAGTGCACCTGCCTTGCGGCGCACTTTTTATAGTGTTTTTTCAGGGGTTCCAGGCGCGAAGCGCCTGGAACCCCTGAAAAAACAAATTTTTAGCAGC
>CADCPT010000290.1 GCA_902803385.1 uncultured Ruminococcus sp. | reverse complement strand
GGCTATTTTAAGACTTGTTTTTTCAGAGGTGACGCGAGCTTTGCTCGCGTCACCTCTGAAAAAACACTATAATAAAAGTGCGCCGCAGGATAGGCGCACATCAGGAATAAAAGAATATCAGGGTCACCGTAAAGCACGTTTATCGGTGACCCTGTTTGATATCAATTATTTGATTATGCTCTCTCCGTCCATTTCCTCGGGCTTGGGAAGGCCTAACAGCTTGAGCATAGTCGGAGCTATGTCAGCAAGTCTTCCGCCGTCACGAAGCTCGCAGGGGTGGTTTACTACCGCGAACGGAACAAGATTCGTTGTATGCGCAGTAAACGGTTCGCCGTTGTCGTCAAGCATCCTGTCGGCATTGCCGTGGTCGGCTGTGATGAGAACTACGCCGTCCATTTTTTCAACAGTCTTAACGACCTGACCAACACAGTCGTCAATAGCCTCAACAGCCTTTACCGCAGCCTCAAATACGCCCGTATGACCTACCATATCACAGTTTGCGTAGTTCAGGATGATAACGTCGTATTTGCCGCTTTCAAGACGCTCTATGATGTTCTTTGTTACCTCATAAGCGCTCATTTCAGGCTGGAGATCATATGTTGCTACCTTCGGCGAAGGAATAAGACATCTGTCCTCGCCCTCGCTGACAGCCTCTACGCCGCCGTTGAAGAAGAAGGTAACATGTGCATACTTCTCTGTTTCGGCGATCCTGAGCTGTGTGAGACCCTTCTGGGATATGTATTCGCCGAACATATTCGTAAGTTTCTGAGGCTTGAATGCGACCTCCACATTCGGCATCGTGGCATCATACTGAGTCATGCAGACATAGCAAAGCGGGAAAAATCCGTTCTTTCTTTCAAAGCCGCTGAAATCGGGATCAACGAATGTACGTGTGATCTCTCTTGCTCTGTCGGGACGGAAGTTGTAGAATATTACGGAGTCACCGCTCTTGATAGTAGCGTTTTCCTCGCATACTGCAGGGATAACGAATTCATCCGTTACGCCGTCCTCATATGAAGCGGCGATAGCCTCGCTCGCCTTGCCCCTGCCCTTTACGCCTTCGCCGTATACAAGTGCAGCATAAGCCTTTTCTACTCTGTCCCAGTTATTGTCACGATCCATTGCGTAGTATCTGCCCATTACGGTAGCGATGCGGCCAAGACCGATCTCTTCAAGCTTTGCCTCACACTGTTCCGCATATTCCTTAGCGCTTGAAGGAGGAACGTCACGTCCGTCGAGGAAGGCATGTATGCATACATCCTTAACGCCCATCTTCTTAGCCATTTCTACAAGACCGTAAAGGTGAGTATTGTGGCTGTGTACGCCGCCGGGAGAAAGCAGACCCATAAAATGAAGGGTCGCTCCGTTGTCGGCTGCATTCTTCATAGCCTTTACAAGAGCCTCATTCTTCATAACGGAACCGTCCTTAATGGACTTTGTTATTCTTGTGAGCTCCTGATATACAACACGGCCTGCTCCGATATTTGTGTGTCCTACCTCGCTGTTACCCATCTGACCGTCCGGAAGACCTACATCCATACCGGAAGCAGCGATAAGCGTCCAGGGGTTTGTTGAGAAGATATGCTCCATATTCGGCTTTTTTGCAGTGCGGATCGCATTGCCGTAATTTGTACCGATACCAAAGCCGTCAAGTATCATCAATACTAAAGGTTTTTTCATATTATTTTTCACCCTTTGCTTTTTTCTTTATAAAAAACCATGTGCCGAGTGTCAATATACCCTTGAGCAGAAACTGAAACACCCACATACAGAGTGCTAAGCTAAAAACAACAGCAATACAAACATAGGGCATATAAGCCACCCATACACCACTCTGCCACATTTCACTGTTCATAAAGCTTTCCTCCTGCGGTGCTTATCACTTACTTGCTTCTTCAAGAAGTACGCCGAAATCAGCAGCCTTGAGTGAAGCGCCGCCGATAAGGCCGCCGTCAACATCAGGTTGAGCAAGAAGCTCTGCTGCATTCTTCGGGTTCATAGAGCCGCCGTACTGTATAGTAACAGCATTTGCAGTTTCCTCACCGTAAAGCTTTGCAAGAGTAGCGCGGATGAATGCACAAACCTCCTGAGCCTGCTCAGCGGTAGCGGTCTTGCCTGTGCCGATAGCCCATACAGGCTCATAGGCGATTATAGACTTCTTTACATCCTCAGCAGATACATCGAAGAAATCGAGCTTGATCTGTCTTGCGATAACTTCCTCTGTTATATCGCATTCTCTTTCCCAGAGAAGCTCGCCTACGCATACGATAGGCTTGAGACCTGCTGCAAGAGCAGCCTTTGTTCTCTTGTTTACAGTCTCATCTGTTTCGCCGAAATACTGTCTTCTTTCACTGTGGCCGATGATAACATATTCTACGCCGATCTCTGTGAGCATATCAGCGGAGATCTCGCCGGTGAAAGCGCCGCTCTTCTCAAAATGAACGTTTTCAGCGCCTACCTTGATATTTGTGCCCTCTGTGAGCGCAACAGCAGTTTCAAGGTTTGTAAAGGGTACGCAGATAACTACCTCGCAGGTAGCATTAGCTGCAACGGGCTTCAGCTCCTCGATAAGAGCCTTTGCTTCGGGGCGTGTCTTATTCATTTTCCAGTTTCCTGCAATAACTGCTTTTCTGAGTTCCTTGTTCATGATAATTACTCCTTTGTATTGATTTATTGTCAGACTGCGCAATGCAGTCAGCAAAAACAGGGTGGAGGAACCTCCCCCACCCCGTCTAAAGCTTTTGATTATTTGTCGTTAAGGCATGCGATACCGGGAAGAACCTTGCCCTCCAGGAATTCGAGAGATGCGCCGCCGCCTGTGGAAATATGTGTCATTCTGTCAGCATAGCCGAGCTTCTCAACAGCAGCTGCGGAATCACCGCCGCCGATGATGGAGATAGCGCCGCTTTCAGCAACAGCCTTTGCAACAGAGATAGTACCTGCTGCGAAGTTTTCCCACTCAGAAACGCCCATAGGTCCGTTCCATACAACTGTACCTGCGCCGTCGAGAGCCTTTGCGAACTTCTCTCTGGTCTTGGGACCGATGTCGAGACCCATCCAGTCAGCTTCGATCTTGTCAGAATCAACGGTCTTGAATTCTGTATCCGGCTTGTACTCTCTGCCGACAACAGTATCCTCGGGAATGAGGAAGTTGACGTTCTTAGCCTTCGCCTGAGCCATTATATCCTTTGCAAGCTCTACCTTGTCAAGCTCGCAGATAGATGTACCTGTGCTGTAGCCGAGAGCCTTCATGAAGGTGTAAGCCATACCGCCGCCGATGATAAGTGTATCTACTTTATCGAGAAGGTTGGTGATAACGCCGATCTTATCGGAAACCTTAGCGCCGCCGAGAATAGCAACGAAGGGTCTCTTGGGATCCTCAAGAGCGCCGCCCATAACGGTGATCTCCTTCTGGATAAGATAGCCGCATACTGCGGGAAGATAATCAGCAACGCCTGCTGTTGAAGCGTGAGCTCTGTGAGCTGTGCCGAATGCGTCGTTTACATAGATCTCTGCAAGTGAAGCAAGAGCCTTTGAGAATTCGGGATCGTTCTTTTCCTCTTCCTTATGAAAGCGAACATTTTCGATAAGCTCGACCTCGCCGTCCTGAAGAGAAGCAGCGATGGTCTGAGCACTTTCACCGATAACATCCTTAGCCATCTTGACTTCAAAGCCGAGAGCCTTTGAAAGATAAGCAGCAACGGGAGCCAGTGAATACTTCATATTGAATTCGCCCTTCGGACGACCCAGATGAGAGCAAAGGATGACCTTTGCCTTGTTGTCGATAAGATACTTGATAGTCTTGAGAGCCTCGTCGATCCTCTTGGGGTCGGAGATATTGCCCTCGCCGTCGAACGGTACGTTGAAGTCGCAGCGAACAAGGACTTTCTTGCCTGCTACATCGATATCTTCGACGGTTTTCTTGTTGAGATAGTTCATTTTCTCTACATCCTTTCAGATATTTTCAGCTGCACCCATGCAGCTAATTTACGGTTTTACGGTAATTGACCGTCATTAATATTCTATAACATTTTGTCAGATTTTTCAATAGGAAATATTAATTTAATATAAGGACTGTGAAATAATTCGCAGACTTATTTGCACTTTTTAGTGTTTCTTAAGATATGCCGCCACTGAAAACGTGTTTACGTCCACATTCGCCTACCTTGCGGCGAACTTTTTTATAGTGTTTTTTCAGGGATGTCAGGTGCTTCGCGCCTGACATCCCTGAAAAAACTAAATATTTTACTTCGCAAATTCGGGATATTTTTCGAGCGTTTCCTTCATCGTGCCGTCAAAAATGACCTTGCCCTTCTGCAGATAGATACACCTTTCGCATATATCCTGTATGTCCTTGCTGTGACTTACGTACAGCACAGTTATGTCCTTCTTTATCATTTCCTTTATTTTGGATTTGCATTTTTTCTTGAAATTGGCATCTCCAACGCTGAGTGCCTCGTCGATATCAAGTATATCAGGATTGGTAT
>CADCPT010000289.1 GCA_902803385.1 uncultured Ruminococcus sp. | reverse complement strand
GCGCCGCAAGGTAGGCGCACCGGGGGGGCACTTCCTTCGGGCGCACTTTGTATAGCGAAGGAGCCGTGAATTATTTCACAGCCCCCTGAAAAAACACTATAAAAAAGTGCGCCGCAGGGCAGGCGAACTTTTATCACAGTTCATATGCAGTAGTCGCTGCCGTCTGCACTTACAGCAGAATCAATAACATCCTGCAGTGTGAGCCCGAACAGATATTCCCTTATTACCTTGTTCAGCCCTTCCCATACAGGAAGAGTGATACATTCGCTTCTTCTGGGGCAGGTGTTTTCTTCATCGTCAAGGCAGGCAACAGGAGCAAGACTTCCCTCTGTCAGAACCAGTACCTCACCGACTGTTATCTGAGAAGCAGGCTTTGAAAGCCTGTAACCTCCCTGAAAGCCTCTGTTCGTTTTCAACAGACCGGATTTATTCATCAGGGGGACTATCTGCTCAAGGTATTTTTTTGAAAGCTCCTGCCTTTCGGCTATCTCCTTGAGGGAAATATAGCCGTTTTCCTGATGCATGGCAAGATCTATGAGCATTCTGAGCGCATAACGTCCTTTTGTTGAGATCTTCATGGTACTTCCTCCGTTTTGAATGTTTTCCTACTAATCATATATATATTGTACCATAAATCATTCTGTAATAAAAGGGGTATTTTGTATTTTTTCTGTTTTTTATGAAATCTCTGTCAAAATCCTGTTTATCGACTTCCAGCCGCCCGACCGCCGCTACGCAGCGACCGGGCGGCTAAAAATTTGTTTTTTCAGGGGTGCCAGGCGCTTCGCGCCTGGCACCCCTGAAAAAAACACTATAAAAAAGTGCGCCGCAAGGTAGGCGCGCGTTGTATAGCGAAGGAGCTGTGAATTATTTCACAGCTCCTGAAAAAACACTGTCGTCCGGAAGCATATGCGAGAGATTCAGCAAAAGGGGCTGCGAACAATATCGCAGCCCCTTTAAAGATCACCATTACTTGCCGAGGAAAGCAGCGCCGATGATGCCGGCATCGTTTCCAAGCTCTGCAGCACAGATAACTGTCTGCTTGTCGTTATGCTTTGTGTATCTGTTTGCTTCAACTATCTTCTTTACAGGCTCGATTATGTAATCGCCCTGACGGCTGATACCGCCGCCGATGCAGAGGATCTCAGGCTGGAAAACATTAACGATGTTTGTGATACCGCAGCCGAGATAGTCAATGTACATATCTATTACCTGCTTTGCAAGAGGACAGCCCTGCTGAGCTGCGTCAAAAGCGGTCTTGCCGGTGATCCTGGAAAGATCTCCTTCGATCATCTGATAGAGCAGATAGTTGGGAGCCTGCTGGATGGAGCAAGCCTCACGGGTCATATTGATAAGACCTGTTGCGGAAGAATAAGCCTCCCAGCAGCCTCTGCGTCCGCATGTGCAGAGACGTCCGCCGTGCTGGATAACTGTGTGGCCGACTTCTGCGCCTGCATAGTTGGAGCCGCTGTAGATCATACCGTCGATAATGATACCGCCGCCGACGCCTGTGCCGAGAGTGATCATTACTGCATCGTTAGCGTCCTTTGCTGCGCCTACGCAGTATTCACCGTAAGCTGCTGCATTCGCATCATTTTCAACATAGATCTTAACGCCCAGGCGCTCTTCCATCATCCTTACGATCTCCCAGTTATGGAAGCCGAAATTATTTGCAAATTCGATAACGCCTGTTTCGCTGTTTACTGCACCGGGTGCGCCGATACCGATATACTGTACATCATCCTTTGTGATGCCCGCACCCTCAAGAGCCTTGAGAGCAACAGCAGCCATATCGTCACAGATCGCTTCCTCAGTGCGCGGTGTGCTGGTTTTGCAGTTTGCCTTGACAACGATCTTGCCGTCTTCATCTACTACGCCGGCAACTATATTTGTGCCGCCGAGGTCGATTCCTAAATAATACATAGTTTTTGCCTCCCATACAAAAAAAGATTCCTTGGTATATTATAGCATATAGCATAAATTAATAAAAGTAATTTATTAAAATTTTTTATTTTTTACACTTTGCACTAAGAAATCACATTTCTGATGGTGATATTGCCGAAACAGAATATGTTCAAGCCAGGTGCGAAGCCACCGCCCGACCGTCCCTTCGGCGCGGCCGGGCTATTATCCGAAAGCAATAGTACACAGCCGCGGCAATAAGCTTCCGGTTGCTGATTCCGGGCGAACACAGTGAGCGGCAGCGCGATCTGACACCGGCGGCACGCCGGCGCCTCAGGGCAGGCACACTGTTGCAAATTCTATTCTTTGCGAATTATTTCAAAGCCCCTGTCTCCGTCCGGGCTGAATCTTTCGCTCAGACCTTCGGTCACAAGCAATCTTCCGTCGTCGGTAAAAAGCACAAGCTCAAAGCTGTAGCTTCCGCTTCTCCACAGCTCAGCGGACTTTTCGGCTCCCATAACAAAGCAGGCTGTCGAAAGCCCGTCGGCCGTCGTGCCGTCGCGGCATACGACAGTAACGGATGAAAGACCGCTTTTTGCCGGTCTGCCTGTGCGAGGATCCATTATATGATGATATGTGACGCCGTCATCTTCAAAATAACGCTCATAACCGCCGGAGGTAACCACTGCTTCGTCATTGACCTTTAAAAATCCGAGATAGCTGCTATGAGGCGCGGCAGGGTCGGCAACGGCGCAGTTGAAGTCCTTTCCGGAGGGATTGCCGCCTATGCACTGAACATTTCCACCAAGCGATACTATTCCGCTTCCGATCCCATTTTTTCGGAAAATATCAGCGATCCGCATCCCTGTATAACCCTTTGCTATTCCTCCGAGATCTATGCTCTGACCCTCCGACAAAACCATGCCGCTGTTATCGAGTTTTACCTTGTCGCTGCCGCAAAGCGCCAGGGTGCGTTCGATGCTGTCATCAGACGGACAGGCCGGATCATCTCCGGTAAAGCCCCAGAGCTTCATTATCGGGTATATCGTCATATCAAATGCCCCGTCGGTCGCTTCATATATATCAAGCGACCTTTCCGCAAGAAAGCGGACCTCATCCGAAAGCTGTGTGCTGCCGCCGCTGCGGTTTATGGCGCTGACCTCGCTGGTGCTTTTTCCTGTTGAAAGAAGGTCGTCGAGCCTGCGTATCTCAGCTTCGGCCTCTTCAAGAGCCTGCTCTCCCGAAGCTCCCCAGGCCGTCAGCTTCATTATCGTGTCCATTGCGAATATCTCTTTTTCATGCTTTGAGCCTGTGACGTCGGTATTATTGCCGTCTGCCGCGCTGCACCCGGAGAATACAAGGATAACGGAAGCAAGCAGCAGCGATATCATTGTTTTACCCTGCATCCCTGAGCCCTCCCCTGAAAAGACTGTCCGGCAGTCGCCTGACGAGCAAAGAACCGAGCAGACCGATAAGCGCTCCGCTTGCAAGCCCTGAAAACCAGAGAACAGCTATATACCAGCCTATAGCGGCGGTATTCATAACTATCATTGCAACTATTATCTGTCCTATATTATGAGAAACTCCTCCGGCAATGCTTACGGCGACAATGCCGAAGCGCCCGGTTTTTTTGAGAAGTATCATTATGACAGAGGAAAGCATCCCTCCGGCAAGACTGTAGAGAAATGCCGAAAAGCCGCCGAAAAGAAGCGATACGGCAGCTATTCTTAGTATATTCAGTCCCATCGCGCTTTTCGGACCAAGCTTATAAAGAGCGATAAGCACAACGATATTTGTAAGCCCCAGCTTCATTCCCGGAAAGGCAAAAAAAGCCGGTATCTGTGACTCCAGCCAGCTAAGCACAATAGCCATTGCGGCAAGCATTCCATATACAGCAGCTTTTTTCGCTGCACTGCCATTTCTTTTCATATCACCCTGCGACAACATCAATATCTGCGGAGGATGAATGGTTGTTTCCTCCGCTGCCTTCGTCTATCTCTACCGTTACCCTGTGCGGCAGACAAATGATCGACTGCCCGCGTCTGCTGATCCTTCCGGTCTTTATGCAAAGGCCGTCGGGGCAGTCTGCATCCTCTATCCATGCTTCACCGGAGCTTATCACCAGCGTATTGCTGCCGCCCCTGCCGTTTATCACCATGCGTGTATCGACAGTCAGCGGCAGACGGTGTTTTTCGGTGCCGTCCACCCTCACAACGACCTCCGAACCGTGCGGCGAGAACAGGAGAACAGCTGCGGCAATAATGATGCCTGCAGCGGCAATGCCTGCAATAAGAAGGATATCCCCTTTTGCAGTGCGTTTTTTCTCCATTGCCCTCTCACCTCACATCAGAGTCATTTATGATATTTGCCTCCGCTGTTTATCTGAAACGCCCGGTATATCTGCTCACAAAGCATTACCCTTGCAAGCTGATGTGGAAATGTCATTTCAGACATAGAAAGCCTGATATCCGCAGCACGCTTGACCTCATCGGAAAGCCCCCATGAGCCGCCGATGATGAATACGACCGTACCGTATCCGTTCACCGCAGACGAAGATATCAGCTCCGCAAGCTGCTCGGAGCTTTTCTGTTTTCCCTCTATGCACATAGCGACGGTAAGCGCTCCGCCCGGTACCTTTGCAAGCAGTCTTTCGCCCTCTTTTTTCAGGGTATTGGCGATCTGTGCCTTTGACGGCTGATCCGGCAGTTTTTCTTCTTCGGTTTCGATAACGGAAAAATCGGCAAAGCGCTTCATCCTTTTGGAGTATTCCGCGCAGGCATCCCGGAGGTAGCCTTCCTTAAGCTTGCCGACGCAGACAATGATTATCTTCTCCATATCCGACCTCAGTACATCATCATTTTGTTTCCGCTTTCCTTTGCAACGGAAAGCATGAAATCAATATTCTGCTTCATGCCGCAGCCCGTCAGCGTACATACAGACGTTTCGCGGGCAAGCTCCGGGATATTGTTTTCCCTGCTCAGATGCGCCAGCAAAAAACGAGTTGTTCCGCTTTTAACAAGCTCTGCGGCAGTTTTAGCGCAGCTTTCGTTGGACAGGTGTCCGATATCGGAAAGAATGCGCTTTTTGAGTATGTAAGGATAAGCTCCGCTTTCGAGCATACCGATATCATGGTTTGATTCTATCACTGCCGTATCGCAGCCCTTTATCGCCTCAAAAAGCTCCGGGGATACATATCCCGTATCCGTGGCAAAGCATGTGCGTCTGCCGTCGGAGGTCTCGACAACATAGCCGTAGCCTTCGGCGCAGTCGTGGGATATGCGGAAGGGCGTTACTCTGGCATTATCGGTTTCGACCGTTCCGGGACCTATGGAGGTGATATCGACCTTATCGTTTATTATGCCCTTTTCCTGCATTGCCCGTGCCGTACCTTCGGAAGCATACACCCTGATGCCATGGCGCGCGGCGAATACCCTCAGACCCTGTATATGATCCGAATGCTCATGCGTTATAAAAATTGCCCGTATTTTCTTCGGAGAAAGCCCGTTATCCTCAAGAGCTGCCTCTATCTGCTTTGCGCTTCGGCCGACATCTATCAGCAGACCGCTGCCGCCGCTTTCGATATAGTAACAGTTCCCTGAGCTTCCGCTGAAAAGGGGATAAAGTTTCGTCATATACATACTCCTCGGCATTGTTGTGACTGTTTTTGTTTTTTCAGAGGGGCTTTGCATTTACATTGCCCCCTCCGCCCGACCGTGCCTTCGGCGCGCCGGTGCAGAAGGGCAGGCGCGCTTTATATAGCGAAAGAGCCGTGAAATATTTCACAGCTCCTGAATGATCTGTTATGCTGTCTGGATCACGGGATCGTTGGTATATACCCTTTTGATATCTGCCCCGATGCCCTTGAATTTCTCTACAACATTTTCGTATCCGCGCTCGATATGACGGATATCCTCTATTTCGGTCGTTCCGGATGCGCCGAGAGCAGCAACTATCATGGCTGCGCCTGCACGCAGGTCAGTTGCCTTTACGGGAGCGCCCTTGAGCTGATCTATGCCCTCGATAACTGCAAGCTTGCCGTCAACGGAGATCTCAGCGCCCATTCTGCAAAGCTCCTCAACATAGCGGAAGCGGTTGTCCCACACAGCTTCGTTTACGATGCTGGTGCCGTCTGCCATTGTGAGAATAGCTGCGATCTGAGGCTGCATATCAGTCGGGAAGCCCGGGTGCGGCATAGTCTTGACGTTGCAGCGTCTGAGCCTGTTATTGCGTATAACGCGGACTGCCTCGTCATATTCCTCGATGATAACGCCCATTTCCCTGAGCTTTGCCGTTATGGATTCAAGATGCTTCGGGATAACATTGGTTATCATTACATCACCGCCGGCAGAAGCGACAGCCGCCATATATGTGCCGGCCTCTATCTGATCTGGGATTATGGAATAGGTTGTGCCGCCGAGCCTTTTGACTCCGTTAACCTTGATAACATCCGTACCTGCTCCGCGGACATCAGCGCCCATGGAGTTGAGGAAGTTTGCAAGGTCTACTATGTGAGGCTCCTTGGCTGCGTTTTCTATAGTTGTTCTGCCCTCTGCCTTTGCAGCGGCAAGCATTATGTTTACAGTTGCGCCGACGGAAACAACGTCAAGATAAACATGACCGCCGACAAGCTTATCGGCCTTTACCTTTATCATTCCGCCTTCTACGGAATGCTTCGCACCTAAAATTCCGAAGCCCTTGAGGTGCTGATCTACCGGTCTGACGCCGAAATCACAGCCGCCGGGGAGAGCGACCTCTGCTCTGGAGAATTTTCCGAGCAAAGCGCCGAGAAGATAGCTTGAGGCCCTCATATGACGAACAAGGTCATATGTTGCAACAGGCTCGCGTATTCCGCGCGGGTCTATCTCAAGAACGTCTTTTTCCGGCTTTGTTACCCTTGCGCCCATTTGTTCAAGGATCCTTGCGATAAGGTTGACATCCTGTATATCCGGTATGTTTTCAAGGCGGCATATACCGTCTGAAAGAACAACTGCGGGAATAATGGCAACAGCAGCATTCTTTGCACCGCTGATCTTCACTGTGCCGTGAAGGCGATTGCCGCCGTTAATAACGATTTTTTCCAAACTTCAACACTCCCATAGACAATAATGAGTATCTTCGTACAAAAAAGGTTATACAATATCAACAAAAATATATTATAATTTCGAGGAATTTATCGTATAAAATGCCGATAAAAAATCAAACATGCACAAATACATACAATATCATTCTCACGTTATCATAATACAATCTGCGAAAAATGTCAATATCCAAAACCCTGCACAGCTGATACGGAGCAAAAATACGGGATAATCAACCTTTAAGAAGTCATATCAATAAAATTACTGTGAAAAACGACCATACATCAGGCATTATTTCTGCATATAGAAGGCATAAAGCGCCCTGTAGGTCTCGTAGACATCAAGCTTTGAAACGATCTCCATAGGAGCGTGCATCGAAAGCACCGGAACGCCGAGGTCTACGACATCTGCATTGAGGTTTGCAACGAATTTCGCGATAGTGCCGCCGCCGCCGCCGTCAACCTTGCCAAGCTCGCCCGTCTGCCACAGAACATCCGCGTCGTCAAGCACCCTGCGTACCTTTGCCATGAATTCTGCTGCTGCATCGGAGGTGGAATACTTTCCGCCGCTGCCCGTATATTTTGTGATGACTGCGCCGTTGTTGATATAGCTGGAATTGTTTGCCTCAAAGGCAGAAGCGTAGGTAGGATCGAAAGCGGCATTTACGTCGGCTGAAAGGCATGTGGTCTTTGCAAGGACATGTCTTGCCTGCATGCCGTCGGCAGCAGCCAGGTCGGCGATGAAATCCGCCATATATGACGACTTCATACCGGTATTGCCGTCAGACCCTATTTCTTCTCTGTCTGTAAGAACGGTGATTATCGTTTTTTCGGGAAGCTCTGCGTCTATTGCAGCCATAAGAGCCGGGAATGCGCATACCTTGTCGTCATGGCCGTAGGCTCCTATCATTGAGCGGTCAAAGCCGACATCCCTTGCCTTTCCTGCAGGCACCATGGTAAGATCTGCGGAAAGAAAATCGCTTTCGGTAATGCCGTATTTTTCAAAGAGGATATTCATAATGTTGAGCTTTACGCTTTCGCTTTCCTCATCCGTATTGAAGGGTCTGCTTCCGACAAGAACATTGAGGTGCTCGCCGTTGAACGCCTTGCTCATCACCTGATGCATCTGCTCGTCTGCAAGATGGGGCAGAAGGTCTGTAACGCAGAAGCAGGGCTCGGATTCGTCCTCACCTACGGCAACGTTTATTGCAGTGCCGTCCTTCTTTACGACAGTACCGTGCAGAGCAAGCGGAACGGTCGTCCACTGATATTTTTTGATTCCGCCGTAATAATGGGTCTTGAAAAGCGCAAGATCATTCGTTTCGTAAAGCGGTATTGGTTTAAGGTCGAGTCGGGGCGAATCGATATGAGCTATGCCGAGGCGCACGCCCTCTGTTGTCCCTTTTTTGCCTATAACAGCAAGCATTACGGCCTTGTTCCTGTTGTTGACAAATACCTTATCTCCCGGAGCGTAGGCTTTTGTGCGGTCATATTCTGTAAAGCCTGCCTTTTTTGCGGCTTCTATGGAATAGGCGACAGCCTCTCTCTCTATTTTTCCGTTGTTGAGGAAGTTTTTGTATTCCTCGCAGAAGCTGTCGGCAGCCTCTGTTTCCTCGGCGGTGACCTTCAGGCATCCGCTTTTCTTTGAAAGAAAAAGCTTCTCCTTAAGCTGCGCCGAAGCGCTTTTTTCTTTGATCTCTTCTGACATTCAGGATCTGTCCTTTCTTTTTTAATTGAATATCTGAACCGCAGACAATAATTCAGTCTGACGGCAGTTTGCTTTCTGATGAGGAAACCATTTCTTCGTTACCGTAGAGCCGTTTATAAACGCTTTTATTTCTCATAACTGAGCTGCGGTAGTTTGAGGTTTCATCAATGGGAACAACATCAAGAGTTTTTCCGTCCGAGGAATACCGAGGGTCTTCAAGCCAGCCGTTTACGTTTCCGAGCCCTGCGTTATATGCGCAGACAGCGGTTTCTTCGTCTTCGTACATATCAAGAAGTATGGAGAGCAGGTGCGTTCCGTAATCAATATTCAGAGCCGGATCTTCAAGATCCTCAAATTTCAGGCTCTCAAATTCCTCATCGGGATACATAGTCTGTATCCATTCAAAAGATACGGGCATTATCTGCATAAGTCCCAGTGCGCCCGCAGAAGAAACAGCCGAGGGATCGAAATTGCTTTCGGTTTTTATCACCCCGTAGATAAGGTATTTATCTACATTGTATTTTTCTGCAGCCGCTTCGACCTCTTTCTGATATTTCAGAGGGTAGGTCGAATATGTATATCTTTCATTGCCCGACTTTATTATAAAGGCGAGCGCAAGCGAGATCACCGCCGTAAGAATAAGCAGCAGGGAGGCTATTACTATCCTCTTTTTTATTTTCATATCTCAACCTCCGGTCGCCTGGTCTTTTTTGATCACCCTTTTATATATTTCAGCCGCCGCAGCACGTACATCCCTGCGCGGCATACCGCCGTTTATCACAAAATCTGCCCGGCTTCTGAAAAAGTCCTCGCCGTGCTGGGCTGACATCCTCAGCCTTGCGGCGCTTTCGCCTATACCGTCTCTTTGCATTATGCGGTCAAGTCTTGTTTTCTCCGGGGCAGTCACAGCTATTATCACATCGCAGAGCCTGTCGCCTCCGCTTTCAAAAAGCTGAGGCGCGTCGAAAACTGCCGCTTCGTAATTATTATTCCGAAGCTCGCTGAGATATTCCTCTGTGCGCCTGATTATCCACGGGTGCGTTATCTCTCCGAGAGCGCGTGTTGAGCCGCTGTCTGCAAAGGCTCTTGAGGCTATCAGCTTTCTGTCGGCTTCCCCGTTTTCAAGGATGATATCCTTACCGAAGCGCTCTGCAAGCCTTGAAAGACATTCAGAGCCGGGGGCAAGCGCCTCACGGGCAACTGCATCCGCATTTACGATACCGCAGCCAAGCTTGCCGAGCATCTGCGCAACGGTAGTTTTTCCGGCGCCGGTCTGACCGGTAAGGCCTATAACTATCATTCTTTCACCTCAGCTCTATTATTCTGAAGGCGGCAGCGCGTATCATACGGTTATATACCGCAAGACCGACTCCGCTTTTGTCGGGGCAGCTTGCATATACCGTAGTCCAGCCGTTTTCATCGGCGCGGCGGAGAGCTGCAAAGATATGCTTTGCAAAGGCCTCCATATCATGATCGTCGCCGAGTATCTCAAACGGCACTTCAAGTCCGGCAGCCTCCTCAGTGCTGCACAGCGCCGCCGTGCCGGGTGCTTTTCTTTCGTTTACATAGGCAGTGAAGTCTTGCGGCTTGGCATCTATTATTATTACCTCCGCTTTCGGAGCGTAATGCTTGTATTTCATTCCCGGGCTTGCGGCAGCCGCTCCCTCTGCAAGAGGCTTTGTTACTGCGGCATCTACCTCAACATCTCCTATCGCAGCCCTGAGCTGTTCTACGGTTATACCGCCCGGGCGAAGAAGCCTCGGAGGGTCGCAGGCAAGAGAGATAACGGTGGATTCAAGCCCTACCTCGCAGTCGCCGCCGTCAAGGACAGCGTCTATACGGCCGTCCATATCGCTTATGACATGCCGGAGCGTAGTCGGGCTGGGGCTCCCGGAAAGATTCGCCGATGGTGCGGCAAGGGGACAGGAAAGCCTTATAAGCTCTCTTGCAACAGGGTGAGACGGACATCGCACCGCCACTGTATCAAGTCCGGCGCTGACTTCGTCCGGAATGACATCCGCCTTCGGCAGTATCATCGTCAGGGGACCGGGCCAGAATTTTTCGCTGAGTATCCTTGCTTTTTCCGGTACGAAACGTACAAGCCCGTCAAGCTGGGACGGCTCCCATATATGCACGATGAGAGGATTGTCCGCCGGTCTGCCCTTTGCGGCGAAGATCTTCGCAACGCTTTCACCTCTCAGAGCGTCGGCGGCAAGACCGTATACCGTTTCGGTCGGCATCGCTACAAGTCCGCCCCTCAGTATTATTTCTGCCGCTTCCTCCGTCTGAGTGCTGTCGAGCAATTTAGTTTTCATATTATTCCTTCCTGTTATTTCCTTTTATCAGTATCTTCTTGAATATTTTTCCGTTTTGTCGCTTACAAAGAAGTTTCCGTCGCTGTTCAGCTCACTGTTATAATAGAAGCTGTCGTCCGGCGGCAGCTGCGCCTGTCTGGCGCGCTCCTTATCCTCCTTGAAGGGATCGTCCTCATCCTCAGCCCCATCGCTTTCTCCCGGCTCATCTTCCATGCGGCTTTTCATCAGTGAGGTGTCGCCTTCTCCGCGGATGTTGTATTCAGTGTTCAGGAAGAAGTCATTGTCTCCCTCTCTCCAGCCTTCGTAATAGCCTTCGTTTTCAAAGATAATATCGTCCTTAGTAACTTTAAGGTCGGGAACGTATGTACCCTTTCTCGCCTGATTTGATTCTATTATCTTTCTAAGCGGTCTCAGCATTACGAGAAAAGCAAGAACCAGCATGAATACAGCGCCGAAAAATGTGAAGACTATTACTCTTTCCGGTATCTGCTGACCCTCTTCTGCGATATCTATTACAAACGGGATGGTCGTGCTGCGGTTGCCGCCGTCGAGACCTGCATTATGTACGGTATTTCCGGCGATCATCTGAAGGTTGAGCATTCCCTTGTTCTGCTCCTTCATCTCATGCGCCCTGCCCTGATATCTCATGCCGCTGCTTTCGCCGTTCTCGATCTTTCTCAGCTCTTCATCCAGATAAGTACCGTATAATGTACGGTAGCTGATGATCTTTTTGTCGGGCGTAACTGAAAGATAATAATGGACGTTGTATGATTCTCCGTTTGCAGAGCCGCCGAGATAAACGTCCTGACCGCCGTCGTTTAAAACGTCTGCTCCCTGATAATCCCCGATTATATTGTCGATGGTGCCGGAAACAAAATCATTGTTTACAAGAGAGGTATAACCGACAACATCAAGGTCCTTCGGCTTGGTGTTGTTGACATTTATCATATTGAAGCCCATATATATCTGGTAAATGCTTGCAAGCACGCAGACAAAAGCGATTATCACCCTGACTATCAGTATTTTATCCGTAGTTGGTCTGCCGGTATACATGCTCATACGCTTTTCCTCCGTTTCACTGGTCATCGTCTCCCGGGCTGATATATCTTGCTCTGTCAGCTGCGGTAAGCGCGTCTATTATCTCGTCGATATTTCCGTTGACTATGTCGTCAATCTTATAAAGAGTAAGACCGATACGGTGATCCGTAACTCTTCCCTGAGGGTAGTTATATGTCCTTATCCTTTCGCTGCGGTCGCCTGTTCCTACCTGTGAGCGACGGTTTTCCGCGACCTCATCCTGCTGACGTTCACGCTCCGCCTCAAGCAGCCTTGAACGCAGAACGCTCATTGCCTTATCCTTGTTTTTATACTGGCTGCGCTCGTCCTGACATTCAACAACGGTGCCTGTCGGGATATGTGTTATTCTTATCGCAGATTCCGTTTTGTTGATATGCTGGCCGCCTGCGCCGCTTGAACGGAAGGTGTCTATCTTCAGATCCTTCGGGTCTATTGTAAGCTCGACCTCTTCTGCCTCAGGCAGCACTGCGACAGTTACGGTAGAGGTGTGTATCCTGCCCTGAGTTTCGGTATCCGGCACTCTCTGCACACGATGCACTCCGCTTTCAAATTTCAGGCGCGAATATGCTCCGCCGCCGCTTATCATAAAGCTTATTTCCTTATAGCCGCCAAGCTCCGTTTCGTTTGCTCCGAGGAATTCGCTGCTCCAGCCCCTGCGCACCGCATACATCGAGTACATACGGTACAGTACCGAAGCAAACAGCGCCGCCTCCTCGCCGCCGGCTCCTGCGCGTATCTCAACGATAACATTCTTTTCGTCCAGAGGATCCTTCGGCAGAAGGAGGATCTTAAGCTCATCGGTGAGCTGCTGCTTTTTTGCTTCAAGGCTGTGCAGCTCCTCGCTTATCATTTCCCTCAGCCCCTGATCCTTTTCCTCCGAGAGCATTTCCCTT
>CADCPT010000288.1 GCA_902803385.1 uncultured Ruminococcus sp. | reverse complement strand
GGCGCACCCCAAGGGCACTTCCTACGGGCGCACTTGGCTGGTTTCAAGGGGTTGCCGTCAGAATCCTTATTTTGCGACAGCCCCCTGAAAAAAACAGATTTTTAGCAGCCCGGTCGCTGCGCAGCGTCGGTCGGGCGGACAGTGTGCGGCGATAAAATAAAAATAAAATAAAAATTTGCTAAATCGTAATATATGCACATTGACTTTTACGCATTAAAATGATATCATGTATAAAAGTTTGTCACAAAGCCTCGTAACAGAGGTGCTGGTAAGCTTAGAATATTAGTATGAGGTGACTATCATGAACAATCAGCAGACAATGCGCAGAATGTTAAAAACTGACAGAAGCTTTTTGATGTACTTTCTACTCTCATTGGTTACATTCGGCATCTATCCGATCATCGCTTTTACAACGATCTCAGAGGATATCAACACGATCGCTTCTCAGTATGACGGAAAGAAAACAATGAACTACTGTATTATGTTCTTTCTCCTTTCTCCCCTTACATGCGGCATCTATGGCATCTACTGGTTCCACACATTCTCAGACCGTATTGGCAATGAGCTCAGAAGAAGAAACTGCAATTATGAATTCGGAGCAGTAACATGGTGGCTCTGGTGTGTTCTTGGTTCACTGATAATTGTCGGTCCCTTTGTTTACATATATAAGCTTTTTCAGGCCATGAACCTGCTTTGTGCAAGCTACAATCAGTACGGCTGATCAAGGCAGCAATAATTGTTGCGCAATATGCGATCCTATACGCCCGACCTCAGCTTTGCTGTGGCCGGGCTGTTAATTATTTTTTCAGAGGTGAAGCTGTGAAAAAACTATTTTCTTATTATCAGCCTCTGAATCATCTAAACATCCAATAAAATACAGCTTACGGTCTAATCACTACTTTGAGATGGTACGCAATAAAGTAAGAAACCATTGTTGCAATAGAAAAAACCGCTTCATATGCTTCTGTAATACTCTCAGCCCGACCATGCTCTCGACGCGACCGGGCTATAAAAATTTGTTTTTTTCAGGGGTGTAAGGCGATTTGCGCCTGGCACCCCTGAAAAAACACTATAAAAAGTGCGCCGCAAGGTAGGCGCACGAAATACAGCGAAAGGAGCCGTGAATTATTTCACAGCCCCATCTGAAAAATTCTTTTACATATGCAAGATGTTCACTTGAAATCTTTTAAGTAATAATTTATAATTTATTTGCAACTTTTATTTTACAATAGTTTATAATATAAGCATACATCAAACAGAATGGATGTGATAATGATGCGCTTACTTATCGCCTCCGCAGACAGAGATTTTCTTTCTTCATTTTCAAGACTTTTCGCAGACAGAGGCTGGGAGACCGAGACCGCTTTCGACGGTACAAGGGTCGTAACGCTTATTCAGAACGATAGCTTTGACCTTGCTGTTGTTGATATGAACATCCCGAGAGTCAATGCGTCCCAGCTGCTGAAAATAATGATCGACAGGGATATCCCCGCCATCGCTATAACCCACAGACGCATTTCCTCGGGAATGCTTGCGGCAGCTGATCCGGCAAATGCCTATATCAGTCTCCCGTTCTTTCCGGATGAGCTGATTGACCTTGCAGATGAGGTAATGAAAAAACATCTGTCCGGTAAAAGCTACACGATGGAGGACATTGAGTGGGACGAAAAAACCTTTTCCCTGTGTAAAAAAGAAAGGCTTACAAACGGCGAGCTTGACGTTTTACGCACCTTGTACGAGGGCAGAGAGATCGGCGCAGGAAAGCCGGGGGCTTTCATAAGCTCCCTTAACATAAAGCTGGAAAGAGCAAATAAATCACTTCGCATCCGATACAGATCAGGCGAAGGATACAGGTTGGTGAATATCAATGAATAAGGTCAAAAACAGATTCGTGTTGTATGCGGAGCTTGTAGTTTTTGTGCTGCTGACTGTACTGATGATAGTCATAAACAGCATCAATTTTACAATGGCAGCCGAGGATGCGGATAATATCACAAAAGCCATAAAGAACCAGAACGGTTTTTTTGAGAAGGGTATTCCCGAGAGAGAGCATGGTATCGGAGGATTCGCTCAGTCAGATCGTTTAGGACCAATGGGTCCGGATTCTCCGGAAATGGATAAATCTCTCAGATACTTCACCATTGCTTTCGTTGAGGACGGCAACTCCTCTACAGTAAGTTACAAGCTTTCCGCAGTTTCAGAGGAAGAAGCTCATAAATGGGCGGCAAGTCTTCTCAATGCCGGCAAAACAGGCTGGACAAACGGAACATACAGATACCGTGTCTACAAAAAAGACGGAACAAGATATGTAACGGTTATAGATCAGGGGCGCGAGCTTCTCTCATGCTACAGAATACTGAACATATCAATAGTCGGCGTGCTTGTTGTTATGGTACTGAGCTTCCTTATACTTAATTTTGCAGGAAAATATGTTTTCAGACCGCTTGAAGAAGCCGACAGAAAGCAGAAGCAGTTTATCAAAAGCGTTGAAAATGACTTCCGGATGCCTCTGACAGTAATAAATGCCAATACAGAGCTTATGGAAAAGGAAAGCGGTCCGTCGGAAGAGACCGGTGCGATAAACCGTCAGGTCAGAAGTATGTCAAAGCTGGTAAAAAACCTGAGCGCTTTTGCAATATTTGAGGAAAAGGAAATGACCAGAACCAAGCTCAGTCTTTCCGATATGCTTCATGATTCCATTGAGAACAAAAGGGAAGAGTTTAAGAAGGCAGGAATAGAATTGACTGCTGAAGCAGATCACGATATTATGATTGAGGCCGATGAAGAAACTGTAAGAAGGGCGCTTTACGAGATAGTTGACAATTCGCTGAAATACTCAGAGGGAAAGGCTGACTTTTCGCTTAAAAAACAAGGCGAAAGGATAACAATGACAGTAAAGAACCCAACTTCACTTCCGAATGGATCATTGGATCAGGTATTTGACAGATTCACAAGACTCAGCAATGCATCTGATAAGGAAGGCGCAGGTCTCGGACTCTCTTACGTGCGTGAAACAGTCAGAATGCTTGGCGGCAGAGTATCAGCGAAGGTCGTATCGGGTGAGTTCATTCTGAGAATAACCCTTTGATGCGGGAGGTGAGAGCATGTCAGTTGTATCAAATCCCGTTGTCGTAATGAAAAGGTATGAAATGAAATATCTCCTTGATCCTGATCAGACGGAGTATTTCAAAAAAAGCGTGGAGCCTTATATGAAGATAGATAAGTTCGGGCTTACATCTATTGCTTCCCTTTATTACGACACACCCAATTTCAGACTGATAAGAACATCAGTTGAAAAGCCTCTGTTCAAGGAAAAGATCAGGCTTCGTTCCTACGGGATCGCAACGGACAGCTCTCCCGTATTTCTTGAACTCAAGAGAAAAGCGTACGGCATAGTGTATAAGCGGAGGGTGCAGTCTACGATACCTCTTGTAAAAAAATTTTTCGACGGTGAAGGCGATATATGTGCCGGAGGCCAGATAAACAGAGAGATCACAACTTTCCGGGATTATTACGAAACGCTTGTGCCGGCCTGCCTCATTGTTTATGACAGGGTAGCATATTTTCAACCTGACGGCGACCTGAGGCTGACAATAGACCACAGTCCCCGTTACAGAAGCGAAGATCTTACCCTGAAAAAAAACATGGAAGGAAACCTGCTTCTGCCTGAGGGTTGGACTATTCTCGAAGTAAAAGTACAGCAGGCTGTTCCCTTGTGGCTTTCTTCGATACTTGACAAGGGTAGGATATATAAGGGCAGCTTCTCAAAATACGGAGAAGCCTACCGGCAGCAACTTCTTAAAATCAAGTGAAAGGAATTATAAATTATGTTTGATTCTATTTATTCCACATCCGTCACCGCTTCACAGTTTTTCATTATGGCAGCCGCTGCCCTTATAACAGGCACTATCTATTCCTGGCTGATGTCCTTCCGTATAGCTTCAAAGCGCAGATTCTTTATCGTTGTAGCTATAGTTCCGTTTATTGTTGCATCTGTTATCACATTTGTAGCAGGAAATATCGGAGCCGGAGTTGCAATAGGCGGAGCCTTCAGTCTTATAAGATTCAGGAGCGCACAGGGAAGCGCTGATGAGATAGCGGCAATACTTATTGCTATGGGTGCAGGTATCGCCTTCGGTATGGGTTACATAGGTTACGGAATAGTTATTATGCTTTGCATGGGCGTTCTGTTCTTCGTTCTTTCTCTCCTGCCGATATTTGAGCATAAAGCCCTTAACAGAGATCGTCTCCTGCGCATCACAATACCGGAATCTCTTGAGTATTCCGGAGCCTTTGACGATATTTTCAAGCATTACCTTAAAAGCTGGGAGAATGCCGGAGTAAAAACAACAGGTATGGGTTCTATGTTCCGTCTCTCTTTCAGGATCGTTATGAAAGACAGCAGTGAGGAAAAAGCATTTATAGATGAACTGCGCACCAAAAACGGCAATCTCGAAATATCCATCCTCCCCTACGCTGAGCAGCAGAGCCTGATGTGATCCTGAAAAATGTAAAACGTTAACAATTTCTTATAAAAATTGCTTCTCTGCCTTGAAAAATAATTAGTGTTATAGTATAATACACTAAAAGAACAGGACGATCTGTCCGAAAAAAATGCAAAGGAGCAGAAAAATGAAGGCTATTAAAGTAATTATCGTTATCCTTGTTTTTGCGGTCGTCGGATTTGCAGTTGCCAGCATATTTGTTGACAACTTCACATCATCAAGCATTGAAAGCTCACTCAAAGGTATTGCAGTACCTCAGAATTCATCGGTCGATGCCTCTGTTTCCAAAACAGGTAAGCTTAATCAGACTGCTGTACTTCAGTATTACGGAGCGATCCTCGTCAAGAGCAGCATGCCGCTCGGAAATATCAGAAGCTACTACAATGCAAATAAGCCGGCTGATATCGCTGAGATAAATGTCATAAACCTTGCAGACGGCAAATCCGTTCTTGGTGACACCTTCCCGGGTGATCTGAGATTCAGCCAGCACGATGCAGCACCAAACGGATACTATATCGTTTATTCCTTCGGTGAGGGTCAGATGCCGTTCCCGATGGGTGATTTCCGTTCTTATGTAGGATAATCCAAATAACTTTCCTTTCGGGGCTGCCGCAAAATCAGTTTTGCGGCAGCTTTTCTTTTTTGGGGATATCACACATACAAACGACCTTGTCCGCCCGATTGTGCCTTCGGCGCGACCGGGCGGCTAAAAATTTTTTTCAGGGGTGCAGGCGCTTCGCGCCTGGCACCCCTGAAAAAAACACTATAAAAAGTACGCCGCAAGGTAGGCGCACCGGGGGGCACTTCCTTCGGGCGCACTTTGTATAGCGAAGGAGCCGTGATTTTTTTCACAGCTCCTTATCTTTTTATACAGTTCCCAATAATTCTATATATTCCGTCAGTACTTTGTATCAAGCTCTATTATTACAAGCTCAGGAGGATTGTTGACCCTGAACGGAAACCCTATGCCTATACCGCGGCTAACGACCATAGTAGTGATATCGGAGGTATGCATCCCTTCGCTGTATTTCGGAAAAAAACCTTCATCCGGAGCAAAAAAGCCGCCGATAAACGGAATACGAAACTGACCTCCATGCTCATGCCCGGAAATCGCAAGATCGACACCGCTTTTACAATAGGTTTCAAAAAACGATGAACGGTGAGAAAGAAGTATACTGTAGCAATCCTTATCCAAAAGCCTGTTTATGTCAGCTTCCAGATCCGAATTTTCTTTTCCGGAAAACTCATCGCCAAGATAAAAAGTCGGATCATCAACACCGATGATCTGTATTTTTTCTCCGTCACGCTCAATGTATTCAGCCCGTCGGTGCAGTACATGCGCTCCGAATTTACGTAAAGCAGCCTCTAATTTTCTTCTCTCTTCCGGAATGCGATGCTCATGGTTTCCGGTCACATAATAAACCGGAGCAACATCCGTAAGCTCCTTCGCAAAGGATATAGCAACATCCAGGTTACAGCTTCTGGAATCAAGATAATCTCCCGTAAGGACGATGATATCAGGCTGAGACAGATCGACAGCTTCAAGAAGCTGCTTATTGTCATCTCTCAGAACTGAGTTATGAAAATCTGATATCTGAACGATTTTAAACCCGGAAAAACTATCCGGAAGGCAATCTGACCTGACCTGATAGTGAGTCACCTCAAAGCTTGTATTTTCGTTATATATACGAACTCCGACAACGACCACAAGTATTATCAATAAGAAAACAATTACCGGAATCAGACTCACCCGCCTTTTTTTGATCTTAAAGGCAGCCAATTTGATCATGACACTATTATCCTTTCCTCTGATCTGCCGTCATTGTATACATGATAAAACATAATTCAGCTTTTGTCAACATAAACACAGACATATATGTGCGCCCGAAGGAAGCGCCACCTTGTGCGCCTACCTTGCGGCGCACTTCTTATAAATTAGTAAATGGCTGCCGCAAAAAGTCTTGCGGCAGCCTGTAATAATAGTATTATGAGATCCTTGTCATGCCCTCGTGAGCAATTTCAACAGTCTCGATTGCGATCTCAGATGCAGTTGCATTGAAATCGGGAGCTGTATACTTCATCGGCCACGCATTGATGACCTGCCATGATGCTGCAGGCGACTCTTCCTCATCAAGAAGTGTGATGGTGATAGTCTTTCTTTCAACAGCACCGTTAACACCTGTTATCATCCAGTCGTACATAACTGTGGAATCAACAAGACCCTGTTTAAGAGTGATGTTTCCGTATCTCTTGAGGCCGGGCACCTTCATAGGTGTGGTGACCATATCACCCTCTCTGTACTCTACTACGTCGATAGATGCATCAAAGCCTGTAACCTCGGAGAATCCTCCTGCATCAAGTCCGTCTATTTCAACCTTATATCTGAATCTGGTATTCGGGTATCCCATAGCTTTT